>JBBQSE010000554.1:0-5198 GCA_038214195.1 Planctomycetales bacterium | reverse complement strand
GTGGGAATGCTCACGGACGACGATATCACGAAAGAAATCATCAAGGGTGCTCTGCAGCTGCGGGAACAGGAACGTGAGCAGGCACGTCGCGAGAGCGAACAGGCTGACACATGATTCTCCTCGACACGGACCATATCTCGGTTCTGCAACGACCGTCGTCGGCCAACAGACTCAGCAATCGCTTGATTGCGAGCGGCGAAGTGTTTTCCACGACGGCTATTACACTTGAAGAACAATCCAGGAGCTGGATTAGCCTGCTTGGTCAATACTCGTCTGACTTACCCAGGCAGGTGGTTTGCTACGACCGTCTGGTCGAAATGTTTGCGTTCTTTTCTCACTGGCGGATTTACAGCTTCTCTGCAGCAGCTGCCGGTGAGTTCCGGCGTCTGCGGGAGCAGAAAGTACGAATGGCAACGAGTGATCTGAAGATTGCCTCGATTGCGATCGTGGAAAACGCCATTCTGCTGACCGCAAACGCACGGGATTTTGAACGCGTGCCAAGGCTAAAATTCGAGAACTGGCTCGAGGCGTGATACCGAGGTTCCTTCGGCAATACGGCTCGCAAAGTCTCAACTCTTTTGTCCCCGAGCTGCCCGAGCAAACGCAGATGACACGCAGCTGAAGATGATTTCGAAATCGTCCGTCTGTTCGCATTTGACATTGGTGGAGGCCATCCAGATCACCGGGATCAGGTAAATGGCCAATCCAACACTGACGCCTGTCAGAAGTCCGGCGATCGCAAGATCTGATGGCTGCAGCTGTGGATACGTCGCCAGAAATCCCAACAGGAAGCCAATTCCCTCAAGCAGAAACGGTATCAGCCATCCGATACTGGCGAAGAGCGTTAATCGACTCCAGTGATTTCGATGCTCCGGGCAGACGGGACAGGCGACCGGGATTTTTTTCTGACTCAGGATGGCGATCACAACGCCCGGAACGACTCCCAAAAATAATCCAAGGACCATCCAGGCGAACATCGACGTTTGATTTCTGCGATGGTGGTGCGAAGTGACCCACAGGAATCGAACCGGTTAGCATTTCATAGAAGACGACGCCCAGCGAATAGATGTCGGCCCGATGGTCGACCTCGCGCGATCCGGCCATTTGTTCGGGTGCCATGTAACGCGGTGTCCCCATCACCTGATGAGTCCCGGCCAGAGTCCAGTCTTCAGCCGCGCGGCTCGCCAGTTTCGCCAGTCCGAAGTCAGCAATTTTCACACGACCCCGGGAATCGAGCAGGATGTTTTCCGGCTTGATGTCGCGATGGACAACTCCTTCGTCGTGCGCGTACTGCAGCGCGTCGCAGACCTGCGGCACAATCGTCACCGCCATTTCCGGTGACAACTGTCCGGCCTGCATCAACTGCCGCAGATTCGCACCGTCCACGTATTCCATGATGAAGTAAAACAGTTTTCCGGAAGACGGCGAATGTGGCGAGCGGTCAACCAGTTCAGGCGCGTCGATCTCTCCGAAGTCATGGATCGCGACGATGCCCGAATGATTCAATCTCGCCAGCGTGCGGGCTTCGCGCATGAATCGTTCGGCAAACGCCGGATCAGTCGTGTTTTCCGGTCGAATGATCTTCACTGCGACGAGACGATCCAGTTTCGTCTGCCGCGCCTTGTAGACGGCTCCCATTCCGCCGTGGCCCAACAATTCCAGCACGTCCAGCTGCGGAAAATACCGTGCGATTTCACCCGCTGCGGGTACAACAATCCTTCCGCCCTGCGGTGTCGTGACCGCAAATGCTGCGCTCTTGCCTGCAGACTGGTCGAGTCCTCCTGCGAGCAGGCAATGAGGACATAACCCAGCGGGCGTGTGTGGCGGAATGGGCTTCTGGCATGCGGGGCAGAGGGGCGTGTTCATTGTCGGAGAGTTCTGAAAAAATGTCGCACGAATCTGAGGAAGGAAACTCCACTAAGGAATCGTCCCGAGATAAAGTACGTCAGCCTTTCCAGGCTGACTCGGTCCGCTGCATGTCAGGCTGGAAAGCCTGACGTACGTTTCGTGATCTTATTTCAGGCCGGTGGAAGCGAACCCGACGGAAGTCAGGAGGTCGTCTCCGCCGATAGATTCCGGATTCCCAGTCGATTGTTACACACTTTTTACCGATTTTCATTCTGAATCGCGCGGCGCAGCTGATTCAGTTCGTCATCGACGGTCTGATCATCAGCGATCGTCCCGGCGACTTCGTTTCTCAACAATTCGCGGTAACGCTCCCGCAGCCGATGCACGGCAACTCGCAGAGCCCCTTCAGTCATGTTGAGCGTTGCCGCCATTTCAGTGTATCCGGCGGACAGCGCCGGACTCACCAGAAACGAACGGCAGTGCTCAAACAAGTCAGTCTTTCCGCGAGCGACGTATTCCGCCTGCAACTGATCGACCACGCGACCAAGCAGCGTCAGCGCCCATTGTCGATCAAAGATCCGTTCCGCTGTTTGTTCATCAACCAGTTCAGAGGCGTATCGTGTTTCACCATCGCCGAAATCCAGCGACAGAATTTGCTTTCCGCCGCCACGCTTTTCCGCCCGAGCCCGGTCATATTCCTTTGCCAAAAATCGCTGGAAGATCGTGAGCAGGAACGTCCGAAACCGACCTCGCGTCGGATCGGCCGATTCCAGAAACGACTTTTCAATTAGCCGCGAAAAGAATTCCTGAGTCAGATCGGTCGCCTCTTCCTGCGCGTAACCGCGCCGTCGCGCATAGGCATACAGAGGAAACCAATACGCGCGACACAGCGCTTCCAAAGCCGCATCGGCTTCTGGAGCCGAGCGTCGTCCTGCTTCGAGGACGACACTCCACTGCGTCGTGGCAAAGTGACGGTTCGACGAGTTTTCCATGCTAAATTTCACCGGACACTCGCGTGCTGTCGATCCCGTACAATGACATGCGATGCTGGACACAGAAACGGGCGAAATGTATAGTCATTGTAGACACATTTTCAGAATCCACGGAAAGTTCAAATGCCAACACTGCAAAAATGGGGAAACAGCCTGGCGTTGCGAATTCCTGCCGCCATCGCCGGGCAGCTGGATGTCGCAGACGGAACGGTCGTCGATATCTCGATCCGGGATGGTGAACTGGTGGTCCGTCCCCTGCGACAGCCTGTCCTCAGTCTTGATGCTCTCCTGAAAAACTGCAAGCCATCGCAACTGCATGGAGAAACAGATTTCGGAATTGACATCGGACGCGAGGTGATTGAATGAGTCGCCGGGCTTTCGTCCCGGATCGCGGCGACCTGATCTGGATCACACTCAATCCCGCCGCAGGTCACGAACAGGCTGGCAGGCGACCAGCCCTGGTTGTCAGCCCCAAATCTTACAATCGCAAGACAGGATTGTGTGTTTTGTGTGCAGCAACGCGACAGAGCAAAGGCTACGCCTTCGAGGTCATCTCAACCGGGCCGGACGGAAAGGAAAGCGTGCTGCTGTCTGATCACCTGCGAAACGTCGATTGGCGTGCGCGCAATGCGGAATTGATGTACTGCGTTTCGCCGGATGTACTCAATGCCGTGATCGCCAGAATCAGCGCTTTGCTGATCACGCCCGATGCGTGAAAAAAAAGACTTTTGAGGCCGACAAACGCTGCAAAATGGTTCAGGAAAGCAAATTTGTCGTGATATGCTGTGCGGTCGAACGAATCAAAACCGCGATCACAGCCATTGGCAATCGGCCATCTAAACAAAGTGTAGAAACAGAAAATGAACTCCATAATCGATCCCGACTGGGCATGGGCTGAATTCAAGCCCGATGCGGAGACACCGTGGAACCTTCGGACAGCTGCGCACTTGTTTCGCCGAGCGGGCTTTGGGGCAACGCGCCAGGAACTGACAGAGGCTGTAGAGAAAACGCCGACCGCTGTCGTGGACGAGTTGCTGGGGACGCCCGAACCCGAATCGTTTGAGGCGGAAATGAAATCGCTGGCGAACGCAGCGATTGCAACGGGCAACGTCAAGCAGCTGTCTGCGTGGTGGGCCTATCGGATGCTCAACACGCCCGTGCAGATGCAGGAAAAAACGACTCTCTTCTGGCACGGACACTTCGCGACAAGTGCCGAAAAAGTCACTGACGGACATTTGATGCTGACGCAGAATGAGTTGCTGCGATCGTATGCGTTCGGCGATTTTTCGAAATTGCTGCTCGAGATCTCACGTGATCCGGCCATGCTGATCTATCTGGATTCGGACACGAATCGGAAGTCGCATCCCAACGAAAACTACGCCCGCGAAATCATGGAGCTGTTCAGCCTGGGCGAAGGACAGTATACGGAAACCGACATTCGCGAACTGGCTCGCTGCTTCACCGGCTGGGAGATTCGCCGCAACGAATTCCGCTTCAATCGCTACCAGCACGACGACGGCAAGAAAACGATTTTGAGCCAGACCGGCGACTTCGGCGGCGAAGATGGGGTCCGTATTGTCCTCGAACAAAAATCGGCTCCGGAATTTATCGCACTCAAACTTGTCCGCTACTTTGTGATGGACGAACCCGCGCCCACGGTGGAACTCGTCGCTCCGCTGGCAAAGGAACTGCGTGATTCCGCGATGATGATCCAGCCCGTGCTGCGGCGAATCCTGACCAGCAATTTGTTCTATTCACCTCTCGGCCTGGGACGAAAAGTCCGATCGCCGGTTGAACTGGCCATCGGCCTGCTCCGAAGCCTCGAAGGGTCAACAAACACCTTCGACCTCGCAGAAGAAATGCTGACACTCGGTCAGGGATTGCTGTATCCGCCAAGCGTGAAAGGCTGGGACGGCGGACGCACGTGGATCAATTCATCAACACTGCTGGGGCGATCAAACCTCGTCCGCAAACTGATCACCAACGACAAGACGCGGTTCGGAAAGACGTCGCTCAAGGAGTACCTCGCTGCACAGAAGGCAAAAAATCCTCGCGACATCATCGACTATCTGGAAGCCGTCCTTTTCGCCGTTCCGATCCCGGACGCCGCAAAGGATCGCGTTGAATCCTTGATGAAATCCCGCAGTGACGGCAACCTGATCGAAGGACTGCATGCCTTGTGTACAATACCAGAATTTCAACTCGGGTAGTCATCAGTCCCTTCTCCCCCTGGCAAGCAGGCTGTCGATTTAGTCGATCTTTGGCTTAAGTAATACTATCAACATTGGGTGTAATCTGCTAGACTGCCTCACATCGGTCCCCTCGGAAACGCCCGGAAATCACGGACGCAGGCAAATG
>JBBQSE010000553.1:0-5259 GCA_038214195.1 Planctomycetales bacterium | reverse complement strand
CTTCGCAAAGGAACTTGGCAAGGAATTGTCCGGAATTGCGGCGGAGACGATTCAGGTCCTGAAGAACTACGACTGGCCTGGCAACGTAAGAGAACTTCAAAGCGTGATCAAACATGCATTGCTCGAAGCGACCGGCCCCGTCCTCGTTCCGGCGTTTCTACCGGACTCTGTTATGAGTGGGCGGAAAAGAATTCCGCACGAAGAGCCCGACAACGATCAGGAGCTGATGCCCGCGTCGCTGCTCAAAAGCGTGACTGCCAACCCGCAAAACGACATGAACCATCTGCACAGCCCGGCATACTGGTCGCAATTCGTCGCCGATCGTCTGCAGTCAGGAAGTCAGGTTGTCTACGACGATGCCTTGCAACAAATGGAGCGACAGGTTATCCCACTGGTGTTACAACACACGGATGGAAATCAACTTCGGGCCGCCAAGCTGCTCGGAGTTTCCAGGGCGACGCTGCGAACAAAGTGCCGACAGTATGGTATCACTGTGGACCGGGTTGTGGAGTCCGGCCAGTAATTGTGAAGGGCATCGGCGGGACGAATGAAACTTACGCTCAAGATCATGCTGCTGTTTCTCGCCATTGCCTGTGGCCTGGTTACGATCAGCGGATATCTCGCCGTCGAGCGAGAAATCCGGTTCTTCGAAGACGAGATGTCCGCGCGGCACGCTCGACTGGTGGGCACCGTCTCTCCGACGCTGCGGGATCTTTGGAATTCCGTCGGCCGAGGAGGCATGCTCCAGTTTGTCGCCAGCATCGAGGGTGATGAACAGCAGGTCCGAATTCGCTGGGTCTGGCTGGACGAAAGTGTCGATGAGGCAACTCGACCTGCTGCGACTCCACAGCAGCTGTCGGACGTTACTTCCGGGCGGCTGACTTCCGTAAGAGTTCGCACAGCGGACGGACCGGGCTTGTACTGTTCGTATTTTCCAGTTGAACTTGGCGACGGGCGGCTGGGAGCCCTTGAAATGGCCGAGTCGCTCACTCGCCTTGATCAATACACACGCAGCACGATCATCCGAACGGTTGTTCTCATGGGGGCCATGATTCTTTCGGCCATGCTGGTCGTGGCGTTGTTCGGTCTGCGAATGATTGGCCAGCCGCTGCAGGCCCTGATTGAAAAGACGCGGCAGGTCGCCGACGGAGACTTGCGCACCCCTGTCACGGTTGGTGGCTCCGACGAACTTGCAACTCTCGCGACGGCCCTGAACCAGATGTGTGAGAAACTGGATACGTCGCAACAGGCGGTTTTAACTGAATCCGCGCGGCGACTGGAAGCGATGGAGCAACTGCGGCACGACGATCGACTCAAAACCGTCGGGCGACTGGCGTCCGGCGTTGCGCATGAACTGGGGACACCACTCAATGTTGTCAGTGGTCGAGCCAGTCTGATTGCCAGTGGCAACCTTGATCAGAACGACATCGTCGCGAGTGCCCGAACGATTCATTCCGAAACGGCGCGGATGACCGGGATCGTCCAGCAGTTGCTGAACTTTGCTCGTCGCTCAACGCCGAAGTGTTCATCCTGCAGTCTGAATGCTGTGATCGACAGGACCGTCAGTCTGATGGAGCCTATGGTCCGCAGGAAAATGGCGTGCGTGCAAGTCACTCAAAAGCTCCCCGACGACGAGATGGTGAATGCCGACCCGGCACAGATTCAACAGGTGTTGTCGAATCTGCTGACAAACGCGTTACTGTCAAAGGACTCCGAAGTGCAGATTCAAATTGCGGCTGAGCGATGTCCCGCAGCTCCAGCCGACGCAAACGGTGTCGCAGCAACGTCGTGCGTCCGGATTTCCGTCACGGACGATGGCGATGGGATCCCTGCGACCGATCTGCCGCACATCTTTGAGCCATTTTTTACGACTCGCGAGTTTGGTCAGGGCACAGGATTGGGACTTTCGATCGCCCACGGTATCGTGGCTGAACACGGCGGCTGGATGACCGCCGACAGCACTGTCGGAAAAGGGACGACATTTGCCGTGTACCTGCCCATGGATTCCAAATGATGAACGGCCATATTCTCGTGATCGATGACGAAGCCAGCATGGTGGATCTACTGAAGACGGATCTGGCGCTGCGAGGCTTTCGTGTCACTGGATTCACTTCAGCTGCGGAAGCCATCGACACTCTTCCTGCCACGGATGCTCAGGTAATTCTGACGGATCTCAACATGCCCGGCGTGAACGGGCTGCAACTCTGCGAGCGCGTCGTGGCGAATCGCCCGGACATTCCGGTCGTCGTCATGACGGCGTTTGGAAGCCTCGAAACGGCAATCGAAGCCATTCGCGCCGGCGCGTGGGATTTCGTCACAAAGCCAGTCGAGATGGAACTCATGGCCGTCGTGCTCGATCGCAGTATTCGTCACCATAACCTGCAGGAAGAAGTCCGGCGTCTGACTGACAAGCCGCTGCCCGCAGATCGATTTGAAGAAATCATTGGCGGCAGTCCGCCGATGCGGAAACTATTTACTCAGATACAAAAAGTTGCACCGACGGGCTCCACGATTCTGATTACTGGAGAAAGTGGCACCGGGAAGGAACTGGTCGCTCAGGCCATTCATCGACACAGTCCCCGCAAGTCCGGACCATTCGTCGCCATCAACTGTGCGGCGATTCCGGAAAACCTGCTCGAAAGCGAACTGTTCGGTCACACCAAAGGCGCTTTCACTGATGCGCGAAGTGACAAGAAAGGACTGTTTCAACAGGCTCAGGGAGGCACGCTTTTCCTCGATGAAATCGGCGACTTCCCGCTGAGTCTCCAGGCAAAGCTGCTGCGGGCAATAGAGCAGCGAACCGTCCGCGCCGTTGGCGGCGACAAAGAGATTCCATTCGACGCTCGAATTCTGACCGCGACGAATCGCGATCTGGAGGCAGCGGTCGAAGACGGTCGATTCCGCGAAGATTTTTACTTCCGTATTAATGTCATCCAGATCGATTTGCCGCCGCTGCGCTCACGTGGAAACGATATCCTGCTGATCGCTCGACATCTCATCCAGACGTTTGCACGAGAGATGAATAAGCACGTCGTCGATTTTCAGTCGTCGGTGGCTGAGCGGCTGCTCAACTACGACTGGCCGGGCAATGTTCGTGAACTGCGAAACGTGATCGAACGGGCCGTCGCGCTGACAGAATTTGAAAAACTGGTTGTGGATGACCTGCCTGAGCGGATCCGCGATTACCGGCAGTCCACATTTCGTATCGACACGATTAATCCCGCTGAATTGCAGACGCTCGAAGCGGTCGAAGTGCAATACATCCGACGAGTCCTCGAGAGCGTCCACGGCAACCGAACTGAAGCCGCTCGCATCCTTGGCGTTGACCGCAAGACGCTGTATCGCCGACTGAAACAGGCCGATCCGGACGATGCTGAAAAACGATCGATGAAGTGAATTCGATTTCTGGAATTACCGTTCACTCCAAAGCTGTGAGTTAGCATAGCAGCCGTCACTCTCTGAGTGACGAGTGTTTTTTCCTGGACGTGATGTTACTTAAACGTTTCGATTTTGCGTCTCATGGGCTGTGCCTGAGGGCTTTCTTCACTCAGAGAGTGATGTCTACTTTGGCGAAGTCAAAAAACAAGGCTTCTTCGCGAACGAAAGTGTCATGTTTGTGGTGTGAAGGAATAGTTCCATTTTGGCAGGAGTTCGTCGAAGATCATGGTGTTCAAAACGATATCCTTGATTACTTTTGTGGCGCTGCGACCGATTTCGCAGTTCGTTGGTTGCGGACGGGAGGTACACGAATTCAGGCCTTTTCGACAGAGCACATCCTGGAAAAGCTGCGGTGGTGGAGGTTAGGCGATGTGTGCCAGGCAATCGATGCGATTGAAGAATCGCTGACACTCACTCAACAACGGTCGGAACGTCGGCTTTTGGAATCAAGGTTGGCGGATCTCAAGCGGCTGTCGAAGCTCCAGGTGAACTTCAATAACTTTTAGTCTGGAGAATTTTTTTGCATCGCAATCCCGTTGGCTGGTTCGAAATCTACGTCGATGATCTGCTTCGTGCGACGAAGTTCTGCGATGCAGTGCTTGGCGTGAAGCTCCAGGAACTGCCATCCCCAATGGAGGACCTGTAGATGATGGCATTTCCGATGTCGATGGAGGCCAGCAGTGCTTCAGCAACGCTGTGCCATCAAGGATGGCATGAACAATCGTGGTGGTGGCACCATCGTGTCCTTCAATTGCCTGGACAGTGGTGTCGAAGCAGCACGAATCGAAGCTGTCGGCGGCAAACTGCAAATGCCCAGGACCTCGATTGGCCAGGCGTTTGATGAACCTGTTCTGAAACCAGTACGGAAATACCGTACAGCTCAAGCTGTCTTCAACAGTGACGCGGAGGTTGAACTCAAACGATCCGCAAAAGACCCAACGCATGTTCAAGGCGATGTGGCAAATGAAAAAACTGAATATTTCCAAATTGCAAACCGGGTGCGAAAGTGAGTAGTCCAATGAAAAAGCAACCATCATCAATCGCGAACATTGATCAATACATCGCCTCATTCCCTGAAGAAGTACAAAACCTGCTGAAACAGGTACGAGCGACCGTCACCAGGTCGGCACCTCACGCAGAAGAAGCCATCAAGTACGGGCTGCCAACGTTTGTATTGAATGAGAATCTCGTGCATTTCGGAGCGTTCAAGAAACACATCGGCTTCTACCCGACTCCTTCAGGAATTGCAGCGTTCACGAACGAACTGTCACAGTACACATGCTCCAAAGGTGCCGTTCAATTCCCATTGGACGAGCCATTGCCGCTGAAACTCATTGCGAAGATCGCGAGGTTCCGAGTTCGCGAAGCTGCCGAGCGAGCCAGGTCAAAGTGACATCGGGACAATCGTCGCGGGGAGATGCGGTCGTAAGGCGAGCGGCAGATAGTACAATACCGGGAAAAAAGCCCGGCTTCTTTAAGACGGCGGACTACTGTTGTTAATCGCTTTCTGCCGCTCGCCCAGGTGGTCACCCAACCGCTGGCGGAACTGATTCGACAATCGCTGTGCTTCACCTCGCAAAAAGGGCAGCGCGACCGCAACTTTTTGCAGGTCAGATCGCACTGCCGCATTGTGGCCAAATCCGGAATGTCACGAATTAGCTAGCGCGTGGCGGCTGATTTCAGTCACAGTACTTATTCACCGCTCGATGCTAAGCACCGGGCGTTTTTTAGAGTCGCGATTCGCACTGCGAAAGCAGCGAATTAGCAAATTTAGCGGAGCGAAAGGCGACACATAAATAACGCGCGAATCTAAGATTTAAC
>JBBQSE010000552.1:0-5260 GCA_038214195.1 Planctomycetales bacterium | reverse complement strand
GCCCTGATTCCACATGAAGAAGCTGTTCGCCGCGATCAGGCTCGAGCCGCACGTCTGAAAGATCTGGAACAGCGAATGGCTTCGTTGAGAAACGAAAAGGCGACACTCGATGGAAGTCTGTTCGCTGGTGGAGTCGATCTGAATTTTGAAAAGCAAACGGATGGAAAGCCGCCTGCTGCCCCTTGGTTTTCCGCAGGTCCGAATCGCGTCCTTGCGGAATCGCAGAGCCCGGCGAATCATGTTCATCCGGCCGGTCAGCGCGGCATACGGATCGGGACCGGGTTGCCCAATGATGGACTGCGTTATGTGTTTTCACATGCCGTCCATTCTGAGCCAAATGTTCCCATCCACTTTACGATCGACTTTCGAACGGTTGCCGACAGCCATCAACCGGGCGCTTACCGTTTTTATCTGGGACGTGGAGTGCTGGAGTCGCTGGCTATTGAATGCAGCATCACGTCGAACGAATTTGCCGTTCGCAGCGGCGGAAACTGGGACGTCGTTCGCGCATTAGAACCGGGCACATGGTACTCGCTTCAATTGGCTCTTGACCACAGCGGCAAAACCTTCAGCGGATCTATCGTGTCCGCCATGGATACGTCGGCAGCGACGACATTCGAAGGCAAGCCACTCAACCCAAATTGGGACGGGATCATCGACACCTTCTTCTGCGACGGAATTGGTCACGTGGCCGGAGCAGCGCCGGAACGTGATCTGGACAATCTCGGCCTGCAGAAGATGCCGTTCCCCATGTTTGGTGGCGAGGCGGCTCGCGCGAAGGAAACGCTGCCTGAAAGTCAGGAACGAATGGCGGCTGCCGATGCGGAGCTGGCCGCATTAACTATAGAACGTGACGCAATCACATCAACTTCTGTGTACGAAGTTGCCTATGGAGTCAGCGAAGGTACACCGGTGAATGCGCGGGTTCAGAAACGTGGAGAACCGGACAAGCCGGGTGAAGAAGTTCCTCGTCGATTTCTCGAAATACTGGGTGGCGATGCCGTCTCCCAGCCTGCGGCAGGAAGCGGACGACGTGAATTGGCCGAATGGCTGACTCGTCCTTCAAATCCTCTGACAGCACGCGTGTTCGTCAATCGAGTCTGGCAGTGGCACTTCGGCAGGGGACTGGTCACCACATCCAGTGACTTTGGAACGCGCGGGGACCTGCCTTCGCATCCGGATCTGCTGGACTGGCTGGCCTCGCAGTTTATGCAATCCGGCTGGGACGTCAAAACGCTGCATCGTACAATCATGCTCAGTCGAACCTATCAGTTGAGCAGCGACGATCATGAAGGCAATCTTCAGCGAGATCCCACGAATGTTTTACTGTGGCGATATTCGCGCCGAGCGTTGGACGCAGAATCAATTCGCGATTCACTGCTGGCGGTTAGCGGCCTGCTGGATCAAACCGTACCGCGCGAGCATCCGTTTCCTCCGGTGGATAAATGGGCCTTCACCATTCATCAGCCATTTTATGCGGTCTATGATTCTCAACATCGCAGCGTGTATCTGATGTTGCAGCGAAACCGCCGGCATCCATTCCTGTCCGCATTTGATGCGGCCGATCCAAATCAAAGCGTGGCCGAACGACTGCCGACTATTACGCCCACGCAGTCGTTGTATCTGATGAATTCGCCTTTCGTACATCAGGCCGCTGTGTCATTCGCCGAGCGGTTAATGAAAGATGTCAGCGATCCGGAAGCTCGTGTCCGAGTAGCCATTGAGACGGCTCACGGTCGCCCGGCCGAATCGGCGGACATCGCACAGGCCCTGGAATTTCTGCATAACTATCAAACACGTCGGCAATCCACTGCGGTATCGGAGACAGATCCTGAAGCCGAAGCGTGGAGTGCGTTTGCACGAGTTCTACTGACAAGCAATGCGTTTCTTTTTGTGGATTGATGCATATGACAAGTCGTCGCGAATTTCTGCAGCGTGCGTCCGGCGGATTTGGATCTGTTGCGCTGGCCAGTCTGATGGCCGAACAATCGCACGCGGAACTCAGTGATCCGCTATCTCCGAAGCGACCGCATTTTGCGCCGCGTGCGGATCGAGTCATCTTTTTGTATTCGACAGGTGGCGTGTCGCATGTCGATACCTTTGATTACAAGCCGCAGCTGATTCAGGATCATGGCAAATCGGTGAACGCCAGTCGCTGGCTGAACAAGCCCGGTTTGTTTGAGCGGTTCCTGATTCGGCCGCACTGGGACTTTCGCAGGTATGGGCAGAGCGGAATGTGGGTGAGCGACTTGTTCCCGCATTTTGGCAAAGTGATTGATGATGTCTGCATGGTGAATTCCATGGTCTGCGACAGCGACGGGCACGACAAAGCGACGCTGGCCGCACACACTGGTTCCATCCAGTTTCCTCGCCCAAGTCATGGAGCGTGGGTCAGCTACGGATTGGGGACCGTCAACAGCAATCTGCCGTCTTTCATGGTGCTGGCTCCCGCTGCGCCCTATGCGGGAGCGCAAACATGGGGCAGTGATTTTTTGCCGGGCTGTCATCAGGGAACGCATGTTGTGCCTGGACCAGATCCGCTTCCGAATCTGAAGTCACCGTCGGGCGGCAGCGACCTGCAGAAGATGGAACTTGAACTGCGTGGCGGATTCAATCGCAGGCATTTGGCGACACGCGCCGCCGATCAGGCCCTTGATGCTCGCGTGCGATCGTTTGAAACGGCGTTTGGAATGCCGCGAGAAGCGCCGGTGGCATTTTATCTGAGTCAGGAGACCGAAGCGACTCTGGAGATGTATGGGATTCCCAAAGGAGCGACCTCGGGATTCGGCTGGCAGTGCCTTGTGGCGCGTCGTCTGGCGGAACGTGGCGTTCGTTTTCTGGAGCTGATCGATACGGGCTCCAACAGCGGACAGAACTGGGATTCGCATGGCAATATGAAAGATCATGAGCGACTGGCAAAGGCCGTTGATCAGCCCATTGCCGGATTGCTCACCGATCTGAAGCAACGCGGCATGCTGGACCGCACACTTGTGGTCTGGACCACGGAATTTGGACGCACTCCGTTTCATCAGCAGGCCGACCATCCAGGCCGCGAACATCACAATCTGGTCTTTTCGTCGTGGATGGCGGGCGGCGGTGTTCGAGGCGGCACCGTTTATGGAACGTCCGATGAACACGGCATTGGCCCCGGAACGGACCCTGTGCACACTCACGATCTGCACGCCACAATGCTGCATCTGCTGGGACTGGATCACGAACGCCTGACGTTCCGTTTTGCCGGTCGAGATTTTCGTCTGACGGACGTCGCTGGCAAGGTTGTCACGTCTGTTTTGACCTGAGCGACGGACTGCAGCCGGAGAAGGGGCATGAGACGCTCTACGTCGTTCGCGAAGTGACTCAGAATCGTGTGTGGTTTGCCGAACCGCTGTTGTTCGGAGCGACTGACGAGATTCGAAAGTTGTTTGACCGCGCCAAAGAGATCGCCGACCGCCTGGGACTGGAAGTCGTGCTGTGGATCTCGGACAAACAGGACGCCATTGTGAAGTGCGTTGCGGATGTGTTTCCGGACGTTCCGCATCGTTTCTGCGTGAATCACTTCTTTCGCGATCTGGCCAGGCCGGTGCATCCTGAATGACAATCACGGCGGTCTCTGCAACCCGCCGGGGATTCGAATGGTCGATGCATTAGCGGATGTGCAGGAGTGCTTAGCACGGATTGTGGCTTCCGGAAAATGTGGTCCTGCGTTCTCGTTGCTGGATCGACTCAAAGGCTTCATCGATCGCGGCGTGGCGAAACAGCAGGGGACTTTTTCCCGCGTGCGAGGTTACACGGCTCAGGTGCGTGAAGTGGCAACGCTGATTCCGACGCTCGACGCCCACTCTCAACAACCAGGCGTTTTCACTGAAGACGAACTCGTGGGATTCGCCACGGCCACCGCTTCCGCAAGCCAGTTCGCATCTCCGCAACGGCATGGCGTCATAAAAAAGGCCCGCTAAAAAAAAACTGCTCCTGAATCAACTGGAAGCCCGTATTCTAAATCCCAGTGACTAAGCGGGCCATTGTTTTTTATGGAGGAGAGTCGAGATTGCTGTCCAACTGGGATCGGCGACTCATTCCGGCCATAATGCAAAGAAACACCAGCGAGGTTTCCCGATGAAATTTGCCCTGACTTTGTTCCTGCTCACGCTTACCCAGCAGATTGCCGTGTCAGCGGAGATCACTCGTATCTGGCTGACCCACAAGACGAATGATCCAAGCAAGATCGTCGTGAACTGGATGACCGACGAACCGGGTAATTCCGTCGTTCGCTTTGGACTGACAGCGGAATACGGCGAGACGGTGAAGATTGACGAAAACACGACACTCCACCACGTCGAGATTCCGCTTGCCAAGAAGGACACGAATTATCACTACTCAGTCAGTACCGACAATCAGCGGTCAACCGACTCCACGTTCAAGGCGTATCCGACCGATGTGCTTCGTGTCGCCGTAGTCGCCGACTGGCAGGGAAAGCCGGATCTTTCCGCCATCGTGAAAGACGACGTGCATCTGCTCCTGACAGCCGGGGACAACATCGCCAACATTTGGCAGACCTGTGGCGAGAATCAGAAAGATTGCGTGAAGCCTTATGCGGCCCTGATCGACGCCTACTCAGACTTGTTTCGCTCAACTCCGTTCATGCCGGTCTTGGGCAACCACGATCGAGAGATTCGGCCTCGTGGGAGCAAACCGCCAGCCGAGCCTGTTTACGATGTGGATGCCACTGCGTTCCGGCGATTCTTCGAGCTTCCCGATGACGAATGGAAGTGGCACTTTGACGTACCCGAGTTTGATCTGCGGTTTGTGGGCCTTGACTTCAACCATATTTCTGACTTCGGCACGACGTGGCAGACCTGCCATGCGTTCGATGAGAATTCCGAGCAGTTCGACTGGTATTCAAAGCTGATGGAACAGCCGTCCGGCCTTGTGGTGACGCTCTACAACGAACGGAACGCCAGCATCCGGAAGCAATGGCACGACCTGTTCGGTCGAGGCACCTGCTGCATCACAGGATTTGGTTATTTTGCCGAACGAGCCGAAGTAGATGGATTCCCGTACTACAACACTTCGTTGAGCGGAAAAGGCGATCAATACCCCGACCCGAACTCGAAGTTTATCGCCGGTGAGGACAGCTACATTCTGCTCACTGTGGAGCGGGACGGGAAAATGATCGTAGAGATCAAGAGCCTGAAAAACACGATATTAGATCGCCAAAATTTCGAGCGACAGGCGACTTCAAAATGACGACGGTAGACGGTAC
>JBBQSE010000551.1:0-5278 GCA_038214195.1 Planctomycetales bacterium | reverse complement strand
CTTGTGTGAGCACTGAAAACTGAAAACTTCGCGCGTTAAACATTGGACTGCACCACCTTCTGGTTCCCAAAGAACGAGCGACTCTTGAGCCATGTCCAGGGACACGCGCAACAACTGCAGCATGCGCAAATCAGCGCCATGACGACACTGATCATCGCTCCAATGGCGACACCATCCAGCACGCTTTGCCATGCATTCGACAGTAGCGGCAGCAGCGCGACGGCACCGAGGAACAAAAGGATCGCCACGGTCAGCTTCCACAGCAGCGACGACTTTCGCATCCGCCATGCGAGCAGAACGACGATCATGGCTGTGACCCATCGAATGGCACCAATTTGCTGTCGCCGCTGCACGACAAGATTCAACACGGACGCCTGATGCACGGCATCGGCCACGGAGACAAATTCACGAATCCGATAGTCCGAAGGCACGTCGAGGTTTACGTTGACGGAAAGTCGAGCGCTGCCTTTCCGAGGTTTCGCGACCATTGCCCGCTCAGACGGAGGTGGGTCCACACTGAATACGTCACCGTCGCGCGGTTCCAGCACCGGCGGTGCCTGTGGGGCGTTAAACGGATCCAGGTCGGCAACCGGTGCAGCCGTCTGCGGTTCGCCCATCGGTATCCTGCTGGCCAAGCTCTCATTGTTTTGCATCGGACGACCAAACATCGCACCGCCTGCTCCTGGAGGAAGTGCCGGGGCCGGTGGTCCGCCCGGATAGCCACTTGCACCGCCGCCGCGATATCCTCCCATTCCACCGCCCATTCCACCGCCCATTCCGGGCGCGGGAGCTGTCTGGAATTCAACGGCCGCCATTGGCGCTGCAAATGCAGACTCATCAGAAGTTTCAGCATCGTAAGCCACGGAGTCCTGCATCGCCAATCCTTCCTGTCGTGAGTCGTACCGAGCCTGCGTTCGGCGAGCGGCATTTCGTGCCTGTTGGGTTGCTGGCAATAGAAGCATTCCAAGGAACAGGATCAAGACCACTCCGGCGACCGCAACCCAGCGACGGCGGATTACGGCCACCGTTACCACAAACAACACCAGCAAGAAAATCGCCAGCGGAATCAAACGGCCAGGCAATTCAGAAACCTCCGGCCAGACAATGTGTCCGAGATTGATGAGCCAGCCCGGCTGATCAACGCCGGACGTCGGTCGGAACTGACCATCACTGTCCACCAGCAATGACGACGGCGGATAATAGACGCGCCATGTTTGTTGCAGTACATCGATCGGGATGGCCCGTAATTCGCCCGCATCGATGGAGAGTTGTATCGGCAACTGATCGGACTGACCAAACGCCCCTGACTTTTCCGAATCGGATTCGAACAGAACCGTCAGCGTATGATCCTGACGCTCGGAGTTCGTCGGCACAGCCACCAGATAATCACCGGCATCGCGACGCACTTCAACAGGCTCGCCATTCAGCATCGTTGACCACAGGAACGATCGGTCGCCTTCCGGCAGCCGAAACCGCAGCGTCTGCACGCCGCTTGAACGAATCTTCGCCGAACACCAGCGCTGAATTCCGCCCGCGTCGTTCAGAGTACACACGTTGGCCAGCAGTTCGCACACAGCCGAAGGAACGGCATCGGTTGCGAAGCGAGTTTCATTCACCGGAAACGCATAACCCGGCTGGACGAAACGATACGTCAGAGCAATTCGACGAGCCGTCGCAACCGGCGGCGCATCGACCAGTCCGGCATCAGCCACGAACAGACCAGGAATCAATCTCACTTCCGGCCCGACCGAAAGCTGCTGTTCGGGCGAGGCTTCAAACACAAGAACACCGTGCTGTCGGACGGCATCCTGCACCTGCACGACCGGAGCCGCAATGGGCGCGTTGTCAGTTCGCGACTGCTGGACAAATGCGTGCAGCGACAGGGAACCCGCAAAGCGATGATCCAGCTTCAGCGTAAAAGGACGCAGGCCGTCCACAGGAGTTCCCGCCGACTGTTCGATAATCGTCACTGGACGAATTGCCCGCGTCTGCTGAATACCGGGAACCGGCCCGACGCTGCGAACTTCAAATCGCACATCGGGGCCGAGTGATTCAGACATCCGAATCGTCAGCGTGCGAATCGTACCGTTCAAGACGTCCGTGATAATCTCCGCGTCGAGCGATTGCTGCCGACTGTCGGCCCATGAACGCAAAACAGAACGAGCTGCCAGTCGCGACGGTTTACGAGCGATTGACAGTTCGCCGGTCACCGTCGTCCCCAGATTCTGAAAGACCTGCTCCGTGCCATTGCCCGCAATCGGAGTCAAACCCGTGAGCGACAGAGGCGCAACGGTCAGGTCATCCGCAAATCGCACGACGTACGTACCGCCCACGACGGTCGTTTCCGCCACAGTGACGACCGGCAGAGCCAGTTTTTGCTCGCTATCCGGATCGGCAATCGTCCGCGACATTTTGACAACCAGCGTCATCAGTTGCCCCGGAGCGATCGCCTGAACCGGGCGAACGAGAATCTGATTCACATCATTCGTGGCAGTCCACGGAAGTGGAATCTGAGATTGCGGATTCGCGGCGTCCGATCCTGTCACACTCGTCAACTGCCAATCTGCAGGCAGCGTGACCATGAACTCAAACAACGGCGCGTTCAGGGTCTCGATGGTGAGCGAAGCCTCAAACGTGAGCGATGTATCATCGATCGTCAGCGCCGCACTGGATTCAGTGAACAATTCTCGATCGCGTGGCTTCGCGGCGACTTGCAGTTCGAACTCCTGCAGCCAGAAATCGAAGACCGACGCTTCCGTCGAAAGTCCAAGTTCGGCCGCTGACATGCGTCGCACGCCACCACCGGTTTCTGAGACCAGTCGCAAACCGTCTTCATGCGTCACGACCAGCCGACCCGTGTGCGCCGTGACTTCCGCAAATTGCAGCGTCGGAATCTTTTGCATCGCACCAGCACTGCTCGTCGCGTCAATCGCAGCCGCGACGGCTCTAATTTTGATCAATCGATCGTTGGTAAATGGCTGACGATAGGTCAACGTAACACGCGTGAATCCCGCGTTGTCCGGATCATCATCCAAAGTCCACGCTTCCAGTCCTGTGGATTCGACACTGGTGATTTCCAGCCGCGAAGGAACCCGCGCGACGACTTTGTTAATTGTGCCACCGAACACGCTCACGCGGGAATCACTCTCCCAGCGGAGAGTTTCTTTCTGAACCTGAAGCTGTCCATCACTGCGTACGAACACCAGCGTCTGCGCTTCGGTTTCTTTCCGCTGCACAACCCAGCGCAATCGCACGTCCGACGCATTGCCAACAGGAACGACGTAATCCGTGGCGACATCGTCGACTGCCGGGCGATCGAGCTTCAGATCGTTGACGAGCAAATGCCTGCCCGCCGGACAGTTGACCGTCATCTGTACTGCGGGAACTACTGGCAACTGAAACGCCGCCGTGCGATCACTTCCCAGCGTTGCCAGTTGCGTCGACATGGAAACAATCGCTGTGAACTCGCCAGGTTTTTCATGGGCCAGGATCAGTACCGTTGGATCGGCCGGATCGCGAGCAATCAATGCGGGCTGGCCATCGATCTGAACTGTTTCCACAAGCAGATTGCCAGCTCGGATCTGCAGCATCTGCCAGCCTTCGGTGTACTGACGGATCTTGAGTTCCATCGTCACCAGCGCCTGCTGATCACCGAGCGTAACCGTCAGATTCGCCTGTTCCGTGATGATGGGAATCGGTATGTCTGTGCCCTTCGCATTCGCGCGCGCTTTTTCGAGCAGGTCCTTCAGTTCTTCCCGCTTCATCATCACACCGCGACGGTCGCGATCAAAGACCGTGTCAAGTTGATCGGCCGGGATGAATTGTTCGGTGGAATCCTGTGCAGCGGCGGATGGGAGGGATGTGAAGCATGTGAGGAGTGCGAAAATCGAAAACAGAAAGGCGAGCGGCAGGGCGTGAGCCCTCCGAGTGCGTCCCCCTTGTAGGTCCTGCCTGCCGGGCAGGACTTCGCGGCTTGCCGCGACCTGAGTGCGAGTGCCGTTCATAAATCGACGCGAAGTATTGTCATCACGTCGCGCAGGTCCGCCTTCGGCGGAAGTCCTTTCCGGCAGTGAAGACGCCTAAAAATGACAATCGTCGTAACTCGTTTACAGTATTGACTTTGCGTCTTGCCAATTGTACCGAATTGGATTTGTTTTTTTATTTGTACCGAAAACAATCAAAGCCCTGTCAGTAGTCTGACAGGGCTTTGATTGTTTGGCGATTCACTTGGCGATTTTCTGCAATCGCTCCAAAAGTTGGATTGCTTGACTGACTCCACCAGCACTTTCCACAAGCGTCAAAGCAGCATCAAGACTTGGTGCCGATGTTGCTTTGACTTGTGATTTTTTGCCCCTCGATTCTGTGGCAATTGGAATCCCAGCTTCCTTGGCAACCAACATACGCTGTTGATGCAAGCCAAAATTTGGTCTGTCACAACACTACTATATTATATGAACAAAAAACAAATAGAGTGGAAGGGTGAGCTGAGAAGCATCACTGATATCTGTCGGCTAGAAAAGATAAGTGTTAACGTTGTTAACGTACGCATGCACAGAGGTATGACACTGGAGGAAGCAGTGGCACTACCACTCAAACCAAGACCTCCTAGGTCTTGGTTTGAGTGGAAGGGTGAGCTTCACACCCTCACAGAGGTATGTAAGACTGAGGGCGTCAGTGTAAACAGTACAAATCAACGTATACACAGAGGTATGACACTAGATGATGCAGTGGCATTACCGTGTCAAATTAAAACACGGTGGGAGTATAGGCAAAATAAACTGATGACCAAAAATAAGTTGGCAGAGAGGTAAAGGCAACACCACCAGAACCCATTGCTCCAGAGCCCACAGCCACCAGAACCCATTGCTCCACACCAGAACCAAGACTAAACATAAAAAGCCCTGACAGTTATCTGTCAGGGCTTTTTTCGTTTGAAGACAACTGTCAACAGACAACTAAATACAATATGACAAAATTACCTGCTGGAATCTGGGACGATGTTTCACCAGACGAAATTGAAAAATACAACGAGTTTGCGAAACGCTATTTGGCTGTTGCTGCTGGCGAAACAGAGCCAATATTATCAATTGCGTCGTATGGATACCCAGATTGCACAAGCTCGCCTTGTGGTTGCGATGCACCTGATTGCACATCTCCCAATAGTGCAACAGGACACCAAGTTGTTGTTTATGTTGATGATAATAGTGATGACGGAAACGAAGGTCCAACTTGTAGCGATGGCACTGGAATGTATTACGGGGATAATCTCAGTCAGGGT
>JBBQSE010000550.1:0-5288 GCA_038214195.1 Planctomycetales bacterium | reverse complement strand
CTGGAACGCAACGCACTGGAGGCTCCTGCCTCCTGCGAGAATCCCGGGAGGCAGGAGCCTCCGGAGCAGTGTGTTCCGAGGCTGGAGCCTCGGAACAAGGACATCAATTCAGACGGAACTCAAATGAGTGAGCCTGTCGGCGATGGCAGAAACGTTGGGAATCCGCCGAACGGCAAACTCGCAGTCTTTCCAGGTTGACGCAAACTGCCAATCTGTGCGAGTTGATTCACAGGCCGCACGGGGTGCGTTACAGTCTTTTCAAGTCTCGGTTGAGTGGCACGCGTTTGCAATAAACGCGGGAACGATTCTCGCCACTCGGCGCGGCTCTAACGGATTGGTTACGCGGTGATCATGAGATAAGAAGGGAATCTGATTTTATGGATCAATCAGGACAACCTGCTGCGCATCTTTTGAATGGACTCAGACGACTTGTCAACGACGTTTGCCTTGTCTCTTTACCGAATGGATCCGGCTTGACCGAAGTGGTCTGTGGCACCACGTCACTACTTTCGTTCGGCGATTCCGAAATCTGCTACTGCGGAGAATCAATTGGTGAACTGACTGAGCATCCTTCGTTCGAACGAGTCCTCTGGCTGCTGCTGAATCAGAGCCTGCCCACGGACGACGAACTGGCTGATAGCGCTTCGATTATGGCAGATTCTGCCGTCATCGATCAGTCGGCCCTGAATATGGTTTCGCATCTTCCATTGTCCGCGCGAGCTCTGGATTTCTTTCCGCTGTGCATTTCCGTGTTGTCATTCTTTGATCCGACACCGCAGGACACATCGCCCGTTGCATCTCGATCACGAGTACTGCGTTTGCTGGCTCAATTGCCGATGATTCTGTCGGCTGGTCTGGGTGACGCAGTTGAAGACGGCTGCCTGTCGGCGTCCGCGTTGTCACCTGGTGAAACAGAACTATCGTGGGCCGGTCGTCTTTTGCATCGACTCCGCCGCTCGACAGAACGACCAACGCCGGCGGAAGACGCCGCCATGAACACACTGATGATTTGTCAGTGTCTGACTGAGATGCGGCCAGCGTGCTTCACCGCTCGCTTTGCCGCCAGTGCGACCACACACATTGTGGCGGCTCTGCAGTCGGCGGCGACAATTTTCGTGTCCCAGCTCAGGAATGATCCTTATCTCTGGGCCAGCGAACTGATGCAAAATTTCAAAGATCCGGGTCAGGCGGAAGCATGGTGGCGACGTCGTGAAGGACAGCCAATGCCGTTCGGATTTACAACAACCAACGATGATCCGCGTGTCGATATTCTGGCTGATATCGTCCTTACTCTGCTGGGCAGCAGTTCTCACATTAGACTCGCTGGATGTTCCGCAAGGCTGGAAAAAACACTTGCGGCAGATCAGTATTTCCCCAGCACCGACTGGATGTCGGCGAAAATCATGACGCTGCTGAATATTCCGCCTGAGCGTCAGTCCATTGTCATTGGAATGGCTCGCCTCGCCGGCTGGTCGGCGCAGGCCATCGAACAGCAGGCGTCGGGCGTCAATCTTTTGCCTCGTCTGATTTACGGCGAGACAGAAGGACAACCAAATGTCTGAATACGTCACCTGACGTAAATGAACTCATTGCACGCCAGCAGGTTTTGGCAGAAAAGCGACCATGCTTTCATTTCCGCGAACCGACTGGCTTCGTCAGGCACATTGGTTCCTGGGTCCTTTGGAAACATTTGTGAAATAAATTTGAGTGCAAGCTGTGATTCGGCGTCGGTCGGTGGTCTGGACAACGCTCGCTCGTACGCCAATGCCACGCGTTGAGACGGATCGCTGCGATCTTCCAGCAGGCTGTGCGCCATTTGATCGGCGGAATCCATTACGAGTTCCGAATTCATCATCAGAAGTGCCTGCGGAGCGACTACGGTAGTGTTGCGATTTCCGGTCGGCATTGTGGGGTCAGGGTAATCAAACTGCTCGAACATCGTGTACAGGTTATTTCGAATCACAGGCAGGTAGATGGCTCGTCGCAGGCTTTCGTATTTTGTGTGATCGATCGACGTGTGATCGAACACAAACTGTCGGTTTCGAAGCGGAACGGTTTTGCCACCGATACTGCGATCCAGTCGGCCGGCAACCATCAGAATCGCGTCACGGATTTGTTCCGCATCGAGACGTTGGCGACGAAATCGCCACAGCAATTCGATTTCAGGATCGGTGGCGGAAAACTCCGTCGCGTTCGGATGCTGAGAATCCTGCTGGTAGGTGCTGGATGTCATCAGCATCCGATGCAGCGATTTGATGGACCAGCCGGACTGTGTGAAATGCAGCGCCAGCCAGTCCAGCAATTCAGGATGGCTTGGCCGATCCCCCAGTACGCCAAAATTATCTGTTGACCCGACAATCCCACGTCCAAAATGCCAGCGCCAGATGCGGTTCACGATGACACGCGCGGTGAGCGGATGGCTGGGCGACGCCATCCATTCAGCCAATTGCAATCGACCGCTCTGGCTTTCCGGAAGTGTCGGCAGTGATTCGCTGGCCAGCATCACGGTCGGGAAACTGCGCGGGACCGAGGTGCCAAGATTGCGGTGATCCCCTCGGATGCAGATGGGCAGGTTTGTCAGCACGGTGCCATCCGTCACGCTCATCGCTGATGCTTCATCAGCTGCGTTGCTTTCGGCAATTCGAGCGATTTCGGCAAGTCGGTGGTATTCGACCAATGTTGCCTGATCGAGCGCGAACTCAGGCTTCGGCGGAAGCGCCAGAAAACCTGAGCCGTCGTCCAGAGCAATTCTTGCGGCATCAAGATCCGCGTCACCGCAGCTTGTGGCGGCGGGATTTGCGGCTTTCGCCTCGGCAAGCGCTGCGTCGGCGGCGGCGAAGAGTGTTTCGTAGTGGCGGCGAATTCCGTCATGATCTCCGGTAGTCGCAAGCTCACGCCACTTCGCGAACATTGGATCGTCGGAGTGAAACTTTAGGTGCGAAAGGCAGTGATGCAGCACTCGAGGATGCAGACCGAGCGGCTCCGCAAGTGTCTGCAATTCTGTCAATGAAGTATCCGGATCGAGTCCAGCGGCAGTCGCCAGGTACACGGCAGCCTTCGCTCGGACATCCCTGCGAAGTTGATTGGTGGCTTCCGATTTGAAATTGTTCGCGGCCGCCTTTTTCGTGGCAATGTCAGCGTCAACATCTTTCAGCGCGGCCTTTTCTTTGTCTGTGGCGAATGAATATTCATTCCAGTGCTTGATCGCCCCCGTGTTTGTTTCGCCAAACGTCCTGGTGCTCTTGAAGATCGCGGCGAGGCTGTAATAGTCCGACTGTTTGATCGGATCAAACTTGTGATCGTGACAGCGACAACACCCAAACGTCAGTCCGAGAAATGCCTTTCCGGTGGAATCGAGCTGCTCGTCGATCGTGTCCATGTCAAGCTTCTCACGATCCGGTTCCGCCAGGACTTTCGCTCCGAGTACCAGGAAGCCGGTCGCGATGCGTGATTCCAGACTCGCATCCGGAAGCAAATCGCCAGCGAGCTGTTCCTTCAGGAATCGATCGAAGGGTTTGTCGTTGTTGAATGCGTTCACGACATAGTCGCGGTATCGCCAGGCGTTGCCGAAGGCGAGATTTTCGTCCAGTCCATTTGAATCGGCATACCGGGCAACGTCCAGCCAGTGGCGTCCCCAGCGAACTCCGTAGTCGGGAGACGCCAGCAGCTGATCGATGAGTGTCTCGTACGCATCCGGTGAGTCATCGGCGAGAAAGGCATCAACTTCAGCCAGTGTTGGCGGCAGACCCGTCAGATCGAATGTCGCTCGACGAATCAGCGTTCGCTTGTCTGCCTTTGGTGCGGGATGAAGTCCGCGGGCTTCGAGCTTTGAGAGCACAAATGCATCGATCGGCTGCTTCACCCAGTCCGGCGTCGAAGGCTGAGGAATCGCAACCGGCTCCACTGGCACGAAGGACCAAAACTTGCGACCTTCTTCGATGCTCATCCCCGCGATGGCTGTTCGAACTCCGTCTGCCACTCCCACTCTGGGATCGACAGCGCCCTGGGCGACCCATTGTTCGAGCGTTTGCATATCCGCTGGACTCAACTTGCCCGAAGGCGGCATCTGCAGGTATTCGTTGTCATAACGTATGGCACTGATTACCTGGCTGGCTTCTGGTTTACCAGGAACGATCACCGCACCGGAGTCGCCTCCTGCTTTCCAGCCATCCGCCGAATCCAGCAGCAGTCCACCTTTCCGTTCTTTGCCGGAATGACATTCGTAACAGTGCGTCACCAGGAGCGGGCGCACCTTTTTCTCGAAGAACTCCAGATCCGATGAAGAGGGCTCATCGCCAGAGGCCGCTGCTGCAAAAAACGCAACGCACAATGCTGCGACAAGACAACTCGCGCCCCGCCATTGATAGAGAAGTGCATGTAACATGGCTCAGTCCTTGTGAAAATCAACTGCGAGTGTGTCGTATCGAGGCACCAAAGTCAATTTTGGATCGCCGCTTCATCCCAACGGGAAAGGCGACAGAGATCGCTGTTGATTTGGAAGTCGCGGCAGGCTTGCGGGCGGTGTGCGTAGTGCCGACAGCGATCGGTAGTTTGGTCAAGCCAGACGCAGGGGAGCAGGTCAAAGTGTTGATCGGCGCTAATTCGATCCTGAATGGGGAGCAGCCAATCGCCGGGCACGTCCCAGACGGCTTCTTCGCCGGGCTGAAACGGCGGGATCGGCGTGCGGCGACAGCAGGCGGAGCAGTGATCGCAGTTTTCGATGACGGGTAACGGCTGGCTCATTGTGGCTGTCCTTGCAGTTTGCGTGCGGCGCTGAGTTTTCCGACGACGGCCATCAGGTCTCGAAGCTGTGACTCGTCAGCCGCACCGTAGCCCCGCGTCGCACCGTCTGCAAGGCTTCCAAAATCGAGTGACGGGTTGTTGCTGGTCGATGAGTCTGAAACGATGCCGCGCACGGCGGAATGAATCTGGTCACAGCCAGTTTCTCGCAGGATGGCGTAGAGATTGTGTGCCCGGACACCGCCGCCGATGACGAATTCAATCTGCTTGCGAAAACTGTCAAGCAACTGGCCGATCATGTCTCGCCCGTCGAACGCCGTGGCACCTCCGCCGCTTGTGAGGATGCGATTGAAGCCGCAATCGATCAATTGTTGAGCGGCGAGTGGCAGGTCGGGGGTGACATCAATGGCTTTGTGAAATACCAGCGATGCGGTCGGGAATAGCCTGCGCAGCATCGTGCATCGCTTGATGTCAACCGTGCTGTCCCCGCGCAGGACTCCAATGGCGATGCCGTTGATCCCGCTGGCGAGGACTAATTCGCAATCGTC
>JBBQSE010000549.1:0-5309 GCA_038214195.1 Planctomycetales bacterium | reverse complement strand
ACTGGATCACCAGTGTTCGACGGGCCCGTTCGGCGTCTTGACGAGTGCTGTCGGCACCGAACACGTTCGCTCGCCATGGCGCCGTCGGATCTGTTCCACAATCTCATCGAACTCAGCGTACGATTCAAAACGTCGCAGCCGGTCTTCAAGGTCTTCGGGAATCCCCAGCCGCGAACCGTACCATGCCGCAAATTTTCGAAACAGGACACAGGCATGTTCATCATGCTGCCGCGTCATGAGTGAAAAATGATTCGTGAGGAATCCAATCTGTGCGTCGGCAGTTGGTTCATAGTCCGCCGTTTCGCCAGCGGCCAGTCGTTGAATCCTGCGAAAGATCCACGGGTCCAGCATCGCTCCGCGTCCGATAGCCACAGCCGCGCAACCGGTGTCACGCATCATTGAAAACGCATCCTCCGGAGTTCTCACGTCGCCATTGGCAATGATCGGCATGGATCGGACGGCATCCACCGTCTGGCGAATTCCATCACGGTCCACACGGCCGTGAAATCCCTGCGATCGCGTCCGACCATGCACGGTCACGGCCGCGACCCCGATGTCTTCGAAGGCGGCTGCGAGTGCGGGCGCGGTAATCGTCTGCGCATCCCAGCCCAGTCGCATCTTAACCGTCACCGGCAACCGGACGGCAGCCATCACGCGGCTCACCATTCCCACAGCGCCATCGACGTTGCACATCAGTCGAGCTCCACCGCCCGAACTGTTGACTTTCGCCATGGGACAGCCCATGTTGATGTCTATGCCTTCATAGCCATGATCCTGCAGCCAGACTGCGGCCTTCACAAGATGTTCTGTTTCACCGCTGAAAATCTGAACCGACAAGGGACGATCGTCAGGGCTCGTCTCAACCAGATCCAGTGATTTTTTCCTCTCCGACCACAGCATCGACGCGAGCACCAGGTCGGTCGTCGCCAGTCCAAGTCCGCCGATTCCCCGCAGGACGAGGCGGAACGCCAGGTGCGTGTAACCAGCCAGCGGTGCAAGGAAAAACCGCGACGGCAGAATTCGCCCACCGATGACGATTGGTTCGGCAGCGCGAGTTGGAATCTCGGCCGCAGGTTGAGTCACGGTGGAATTGGAACCATGAGTCATCAGCCCGCATCCTTCGGTTGATCGCCCGGCAGACGCCAGCCCAATGACTCCATCGCCGCCATAACTTCCATCAGCGGCAGCCCAATCACGTTGGACAAGCTTCCCGACAGCTGCGAAACGAAAGCTGCCGCATGGCCCTGAATTGCGTAGCCTCCCGCTTTACCCAGAGATTCACTCACCGAAAGATACCAATCGATCGTGGCGTCTGAGATTTCACAAAACGTGACCTTCGATTTGACGACAAACTCGCGGCAGTCCGTGTTTCGAGCCACAATCACGCCGGTCCAGACTTCGTGAGTCCTGCCTGCCAGCCAGAAGCGCAACCAGTCCCGCACCTGTGACCTCCATTGATCCGACTCCGGCTGCCCCAGAACCTGTTTGATGCCAGCGTCATTTGAAGCAATCACAATCGTGTCGGCGACGACAATGATTGGTGCGTGCCGCGTGTTGCCAGTCGCTGAAGGTGATGGAGCGATGGAAAACGACCTCTCGCCGCGCGACGGTTTTAGCTCTCCAACACCTGCACCATCCTGGCGAGCCGGATGAGGTCGTTCTTTTGGATTTAGGACACTTGAATCGGCTTTGTCCACCTGTTGACACACAGCCGCAATTTTCTGTCTGACAATTTCCTGCAGTCGTTGCTTGATCGATGCATCATCATGTACGTCGTCGAAACCAGCTTCCTCCGACGACAGCGGCGGCATCACACGAAGCGAGGCGGATCCCACGATCGGTTCCAGCAGTTCCCGCCGTCGCGGTGAACGCGATCCAAGGATGATCAAATCAACATCAGGCATCTTCACGTGAAATATCTGTCCAAACTACGAGGCAAAGACTGAGGACTACCAAATACCGAACGACAACCAGCGGGTGAATCCAGGCGGCGATACAAGAGATATGGTGCGTCAGTATAAGGACGCCCAGCGACCTGGACCAGAGCTTACAGCAAAGAACAGCACATTGGACCGTTCAACGACTTGTGCATTGCTCCCTGGCGTCTTACCCTGCAATCTTTCTCCCATGCAAGCATGAACATGTCCTTACCTGCTTAACTTTGACCCACGGGTATTGCTTTACGAGTTGGCGAGGCATCCCGTCTCCTGCTGTCTCTTTGCCTGAAAGGCACAAGACAATGATAATGCGCCTCAAATACAGAGAACCAATTCTGCTCCTCACTCTCGCAGCGATGTTGTTGATCGCTCCAAAAGCTGCCGTGAACGCGGCGTCCGGCTCTGATAAGACCCCGCTCAAGGTTTTTATTCTTGCTGGCCAATCCAACATGCAGGGGCATGCCGATGTTTCGACATTCGATCATATCGGAATGGATCCGCAGACGGCACCAATCCTGAATGAGATGCGGAATGCTGATGGCACTCCGCGTGTCTGTGACGACGTGTGGATTTCTTCGATTGGAAATGGTGGAACCGACGAAGAGTATCATGGTCGGCTGACGACCGGTTTCGGGGCGGTCGGACGCGGAACCAAAATCGGGCCTGAGTTCACCTTTGGCATTTACATGCGGAAAGAGGTTGACGAGCCCATCCTGATCATCAAGACGGCCTGGGGCGGCAAGTCGCTGCACACCGATTTTCGTTCACCCGGTTCCGGGCCTTACGAGTTTAACGAATCGGAACTGGAAGCGATCAACAAGGAAGGCAAAGACATTGATCAAATCAAAGCCGATCGAGCCAACGCGACCGGGCTTTACTACCGTCTGATGCTCGATCAAGTTAATCACGTTCTAAAGGATATCAAACGAGTCTATCCGGACTACGATGCCGAATCAGGCTATGAACTGGCTGGCTTTGTCTGGTTTCAGGGCTGGAACGATATGGTCGCGGGAGACGTGTATCCCAACCGCGACAAGTCGGGTGGGTATGACCTGTACAGCAAGCTGCTGGCACAATTCATTCGCGACGTACGCAAAGACCTTTCCGCTCCACAACTTCCGTTTGTGATTGGCGTCATGGGAGTTGGCGGCCCTGTCGATGAATACGGACCGGAACAGCAGAGGTACAAAAGCACTCACAACAATTTTCGAAAAGCTATGGCAGCGCCCGCAGCGATGTCCGAGTTCAAGGGAAATGTGGCGGCAGTTCTGACGGAGAAGTACTGGGACGCTGAACTAGACGAACTAAAGGCGAGAAGCTCGAAAGTTGCGACGAAGGCTAAAGAGTTGAGTAAGGACAAAAACCTCACTCACCAGCAACGGGATGAAGCGCTGGCCACGTACAGCGCAGAGGTTTACACGCCGCGAGAGCTGGAAGTCCTGAAAGGGAGTTCCAATGCCGGATACCACTACAATGGGTCCGGAAAGATCATGGCACAGATCGGCAAAGGCTTCGCAGAGGCTATGGCGAAATTGATCGAATCTCGCGAGTCTGATTGACCAGTGAAAGAACAGTATGCAATCGAAACAACTTCTTCGGCGAGCGACAGAAATCGATCTACCCGCACTAGGACGGGCACTTCTGCCCGTCGCGGTCCGTGACGGGCAGAAGTGCCCGTCCTACGGTGATTTTGTTTCCGCCGCTCGCCTTATCGTTGCGATGGCACTCGCCTTGATAACCTTGTCGGACGTGCTTCGCGCCGACGATCCCGCACCGAACAGCGAGACGCTGAGTGCTCTGGTCGTTGACAAAGCACCTGGCAACTTCGACGAGATGTGGGCCGGATTTGATCCTCGCGCCGAACCACTGGAAGTTGAAGTTCTCAAGGAATGGAAGGAAGACGCGGTCATTCTGCGCATCGTTCGATTTCGCATCGGCGTCTTCAATGGTCAGACGGCGAAGCTTGCTGCGGTCTATGGATTTCCCAAAGCGGCGGCTCAGAGCGGAACCCCGCTCCCAGGACTTTTGCAAATCCATGGTGGTGGCCAGTACGCAGATTATAAAGCGTGCCTCACAAATGCCAAACGAGGTTATGCGACTGTTTCCATCGCATGGGCGGGGCGAATTAGTGCGCCCGGATATCAAGTGTCGCCAGCGGAAGTAAAGCTGTTCTGGGACGGGAAGACCGACGATCCCAACTACAAGCTGACAACCGACTGGGGCGCTCTGGACGGTTACCATGCTCCGGGCCGCAACGCAGGCAATCAGTTTCCCAGTGCGAAGCCGGAGGCGTGGACGCTGGATACCGTTGAATCGCCACGGAACAGCGGCTGGTTTCTGTGTGCATTGGCCGCTCGCCGGTCGTTGACGTTTCTGGAACAACAACCCGAAGTCGATCCGAACCGGCTGGGTGTGTACGGTCATTCCATGGGCGGCAAGCTGACGGTGATGTCCGCCGTCGATGCTCGCGTCAAAGCAGCTGCGCCGTCCTGCGGCGGCATCAGCGATCGCGATAGCAGCAGCCCGCTGTTTCGAGCAACGCTGGGAGACGATGTCAGCCTGAGGAAGATTTCATGCCCCATTATTTTCCTGAGTCCGGCGAATGATTTTCACGGGCGCATTGGTGATCTGCCGTCTGCGGTTAAAGAAATCGCCAGCGACCAGTGGCGAGTCACCTGTTCGCCGCACCACAACCATCAGGACACGGCTGAATATGAGGTGGCGACGCAACTGTGGTTCGACCAGCATTTGAAAGGCGAGTTTACTTTTCCGCAGACGCCCGAAACGAGCCTGACGCTCCAGACCGACGACGGCGTGCCAACTCTTACGGTCAGGCCGGATCGTTCTAAGCCGATTCTGTCCCTGGACGTCTTCTATACCCAGCAAGGAAAAGAGCACGAACGTCCCGAGGACCGGGAAGACACGATGAATCGCTTCTGGCATCACGCCAGATCAAGTGAATCCGACGGCGTCTGGACTGCGTCGTTGCCGATTGCCAGCACGAACAAGCCGTTATGGGTTTACGCCAATGTCATTTATTCGCTCGACGAACCAGTTACGGGGGCGGGCTATTACTACGGAATTTACACAGCGGCATCGTTCAATGTTTCATCTGTGCTGAAAACTGTGTCCGCGGAACAACTTCGCGCAGAAGGCGTTCGTCCCACCATGACGCCATCAACCATCATCGAAGACTTCGCAGGCGATTGGCAGAAAGAATGGTTCACCTATGGCGAGGGGCAGGAAAGGAATTACCGGAGAACTGGGATAGCGGGGAGTAGATTTCCAAGTCAGACTGGGTGCATTGTGTGACGTGAATCTGGAATAAGCTGGGAGTGGATCGCCATGGATGGTGTGATCGATTCGGGTGTG
>JBBQSE010000548.1:0-5325 GCA_038214195.1 Planctomycetales bacterium | reverse complement strand
TGGCGGGGTTTCCCACCCCCGGTATTGGCCCGCCCGGGGGTGGGGGTGCGGGGGTGTCATTTTTGCGTATTTTGGCGCCGGGGGTATCTTGGACTGGCGCCCCCCCCCGACTTTCCGGCGTCCCCTTCCACGTTCCGTGGGTTGAAACCCACGGCTACCGTCAGACGTCGCTCCGCGACTGGGGCCGTTGGAGCGGGCGACCGCACATGGTCTGAATTCTCACGAATTCGGCTACGAGAATCTTTTACCGCGTTGCTTGAACGTGCAGCGGGATATGGTTCCCGACCTGAGACAGGTCGGGCTACTTTCGCTAATTATTTTCCACGCCTTCTACGGCTGCTGGCGGAGCGGGCTTGGCAATTTCCGGCATGATGGGGCTCCGCTCAGGGTTTTGATGGTAGATCGGAAATTCAACCCCGCCTTCCTTAAAACAGACGATGCGCCCGGCGCTGCTGCTCAAATAGATCCGATCAGTCATGGAATTGCGAACCGGGACTTTCAACTCGTTGAATTGGTTGATCGCGACAACCTTTCCGGTCTTCCGGCTCACGGTAACCAAACGCTCGGCGGAATCGTAGACGTACAGGGCCTTTTCCGAAACACTCACCAGCGTCGTAACGTCCGACAGTTCAAACGGTTTATTGTCGGAGGTCTGGATGGGCAGACCAGACTTCAGCCCCAGCGCGATCAACTCACCTTCATCGCCCACAACGTACACGTCCTGACCAATGACAGTAATGGGCTCTGAAACTCTTTGGCCCAGCGGATACGTCCAGAGCATTCTGCCGTTTGTGTTCATCCCGATGCAGTACAGTCGATTGTTGGCTGCCGCCGTCAACAGAAACTCTTCCTCGCGGCTGACGAGCGTCAACGGAGATGTCGGGGCACTCTTCATCAGGAATTCAAATTTGGATCTTCCGGCCTGCACGCCGCTGATGTCAAGAACATGGATATTTCCCTGCGCGGTCACGAAGCCGACTCGACTGGTCCCCGCCACGGGAATTCGCGTGATCACTTCTCCGGTCGCAAAACGCCAGGCGACCGCCTGAGGAATTCCGGGCGGAAGTTTGTTATATCGCTCCAAGTACTGCAGCGTCTTGATCGCACAGGCAACCACGGAATTGTCTGACAACGGAATCAGAAAGCTCCCCTCAGTCATCACAGGGCCGGCGGAAGGCAGACTGGAAAGTCGAAACGAAAAGAGCTGCCTGCCGGTGAATTTATCCATAGCGTACAGAGTCGGGCCCGCCACAATCATCACGATGTTGGCGTTTGAAGTCGCGGGTCTTGAAACTTCATCAGTACGCCCAACGAGCGCCGTCCACATTTCACGACCTGTCTCCGCATTGATCGCCGTTACGACGCCGGCCGACGACTGAACGAAGACCACATCTTCGTCGTTAACGATGTGGGCCACGTGATCCCGCGACACATTCAGAATCGCGTGAGCTTCCCAGAGCTTGATCAACGGAGGCACTTCGACTGCCGTCGAATCCGCAGGTGCGGCAGCGGCATCATCGATTGCGACCGGTTCGTCCGTCGCCATGCCAATCGATCCTGGAACAATGATCGCCAGGAGCATGAATGTGCGGTGCAGTATCGTCATCGTCTTCCAATCCACAAGAATCCTGCGAGCCATCGCAAATTCAAAAATACCAGATCCACGGGTAAATCTCCGCAACGCGCGCGAATTCACCTGCAGGAACATGGTCGTCATCCTGACTATCGTAACCAAGCAGGAAATGCCAACTCCAGAACGCAAATGCTCGAAAGTCGCCGGTTGGCAAATTCATTCGGACTGTCTGGCAGGTTCGTTACGCTATTGAAATCCCAGACCCGGTCCGGCCAGACGACTTGTATCAATTGTGCCGTTTTTGAGGTTAAAGAGCGTCGGCAGCTTTCGAGCCCACTTCGAATTCGCAGACGGACAATATTGCCGCGCATTGCCTTCGATCGCGGCCACGCCAGGAATTCTTGCCGCCAGACTGCACGAATGCAGGAACGAGGCACCTGGACAGGTCAGATCCTGCACGCACAGGAACATCCCAAATTTTTGAGCCGCCGCCGCCATCAACAGCGATTCCGACTGTCCCTTACACGCTTTCAGGGCAATGCCGGAATAACCCAGTTCGCGGGCCTGCAGCAGTGACTCGTAAGAAGTCAGTGCTTCATCAATCACGACCGGCTTGATCGCGGCGACCTCGTGCATCTTCGGCGCGTTGTCAGCGTCCAGATCGCGACTGGTGGGCTGTTCGATGTATTGAATTCTGTCGAACGCGGCCTGCGACGATTGCTTGACACGCTTTAGAAACTCCAGCACGTATTCTGCGGACTCGCACTTCTCGTTAAAGTCACACGAATAGAACCACGCAGCGCAACCTCGTGCCGCCTGTGTGCCGACGGCCACTTTTTCGATCGCCAGGACTCGGTCGATGTCCCAGTCCAAATTGTCACCGGCCAGTTTGATCTTCAGGTGCGTGAGCGAATCTGCCTGAATCCATTCTCCCAGAGTCACCGGCAGCTTGTCGTCCGGTCGATTTTTGACATCCGCGGCCGTGAGCGGATCGATCGCCCCAATGAGATGGTACAGTGGCAGAGTTGGCACTGGTTCGCGGAGCGTGTACTGATCGAGATATTCTCCGGCGAACTGTTCATCCAGATATTCACTCAGATCCGCGTTGCAGAATTCCTTCGACAGCGTGTTGAAACTATTCAGCTTCAGCATTCGACCATAGGCATCGTGAATCGCGGCATCGACGGGGCTGGCCGCGACCAGCTGAGCCAGCGGTGGCACTACGGTTGACTTGAATCCAAGCGACTCGGGAACTCGCTGCGCCTGATGATCGTACTCGCTGGAAACATCAAACTCGATTTCAAGCGGATGTCCGTAGCCAGGATACGAATTGAACAGATCGACAACTTCTTCCGCAAACGCCCGCACCAACTGCTCAGTCTGAGCAGGCTCCAGCGTCGTCGATGGCCATGCCCAGACATTTCCCAGCGGCATGCTTCCGTGACCTGTCGCGTGTTTGCCGTTGCGCGCTTCAACGGTCGCCTCCGCATTCATCAGAAATGTCGAACTGACCACGCGACCGCCAAATTTGAGTGGCGCTCGAAACGGCACCGGCTCGAACGAAACCTTGACCTCTTTGATAAGAACGTCAGTGGGCTTCCCCTGACTCATTGTTCATTGTCCTCTGCTGAAATGTTGATCGAAAATTGTCCTGGTTCAATAGTCGTCATTCGCTCCGCGAACGAAACGCAGACCCGACGCGCGATGCGTTTCGTTCGCGGAGCGAACGACGACTTACTGAATCCTCACGTCAACAGTATTACGACGCAACCCTACTCTGAACAGCATCAGAGCCTTTTCATGTCAGGTGCTGGCATTGATTTGTCCATGGGACATCCCGTGAGGTATGCTTCCGACTTGCCGTCATTTGGGCAAGACCAGGCGTACACCTAACATAATCGAGTCACTTTTTTGAATATCCACGATTCCAGGCCATCCAGTCTGCTGCTGGAAGAATGCTTCACCGCCGGAGACGATCGATTCCTAGCCGAATGGATCCAATTTACCTCCCCGGAGTTCCTTATCCGCTTTCTGGAACGCTGGCTGGCCGACACACGCTCCTGGGCTCGGCAGCAGATAATTCTGTACCTGCGGCAAGACCTGAATCTGCCCGGCCACGAAGTCGTGATCAAGCGGCTGTGCAGGCATTTTCACAAGTCTGCCGATCACGAAATGATGGCCCACTTCATGGTCGCGTTCGATCGCCTGGTACGGCGACGACGACTTCCGACATCCAGATCGGATCCGGCGACTCGCCCGCATAAGCGTGCTGAATGCCTGTTCGCGAAACCCAACAAGACAGTACGAGACCAGACAGGACGCAGCGCTGAATACGGAATCGGACCGTTCAAGGGCAAGTTTTCACTCCCGGATATCGTGAACCGCCGCGAGAACCGGCTGTTTTCCCACCGCACACGCAACCACCTGCGACGCAAAGTCTGGCGGTATTTTCGCTGGCTCAGTTATCGTGACGCATCCGCCTATCTGTCCTCGATGATGTCCGCCATCACACAGTACCACGACGCGGACTTCGCTGCGGGCGAGAATATTCTGGACAACTGGTCGCTGATGCACGTCTGTTACTTTCACAGCGACCTCCTGAAATTCAGCGCAGCCCACACAAATCTGCTTCCCGGTAATTCGCTGGCTGATCTGTCCGCCGCTCCGTATCAGTCGGAACTCTGGCAGAGTCCCGAAGCATTTGACCAACTGCTGCGAATCGTGACCGACGCTCACAGCAGTCTGGTCCGAGTCTGGGCGATGGAATTGCTGCAGCGAGATCACCAGATCGCTGCGCAGCGAATCGATACCGGTCTGCTGCTGCGGCTGTTGTCGCACAACGATTCACGTGTCCGGCAATTTGCGTCGGACATGTTCGAACAGCATCCGGGTCTGTCAAATCTACCCTTGGCGACATGGCTGGAACTGCTGAATCAGTGCGATCCGTCACTGCTGTCCATGCTCTGCGCGGCGATGAAGAATCACGTGTCTGCGGTGAGACTCGACACACCACAACTCGTGCAACTCACGATCGCGCAGCCGTTTCCGGTCGCCGAGTTCGGCTTTGAATTGCTCCAGCAACGCCACCGCGAACGCCCCTTGTCAGCCAGCGAACTTGGTTCTCTGCGCCACGCCCGCTGCGAAGCCCTCGCTGGCGAAATCACAACCTGGGCTCTGGCACGCTTTGAGAGTGATCAATACGTGACCGATCTGGTTGTCGAGTTCTTCGACGCCCTCTCAGAAGCGATGCGTTCGGCAGCGATGGACTGGCTGGAAAGTCCCGACGCACGCGGCCATCATGATGCAACGCTGTGGGCCAGACTGATTGAAACGCCTTTCGATGACATTCGCCTGCGAATCATCGAATGCCTCCAACGCCGCTCCGATTTGCCCGCTGCGGAAACCGACGCCATCACTCCACTCTGGTGCGCCGTGCTGCTCGGCGTCCATCGTGGAGGCCGGACGAAACTCAAAGCCATCGCCCAAATGCAGGCCGCGATCATCCGCCGCCCTGCCCTCGCCGTTGAGCTTCTGCCCGTGCTGGCCGTCGCCATTCGCTCTCTTCGAGCACCCGAACGCCGCGCCGCTCTCGCGGCTGCGGCTTCCCTCGTGCAACAGAATCCTGCCCTGCAGGCCGACATCCAGCAACTGCTGCCTGAGCTGCACTGGATTCCAGTGTAGAACAATTCTTCATGTGAGTCTTGTTCCCCACAACACCGCCCCTGGCCCTTCTCCCCCGAGATCGGGGGAGA
>JBBQSE010000547.1:0-5333 GCA_038214195.1 Planctomycetales bacterium | reverse complement strand
GAACGAAACGCGAAAACGGGTGCGAGGTGCGTTTCGTTCGCGGAGCGAACGACGACTATGCGCCTACTTCCTGTGAATCATTTCGAGTCCGCCTTGACACGCGCCGCGATGTGGCAATACATTGGCACATGGCAATGAGTTGCCACTTAAAGAGGGAGACACGGGAATGGCGAAGAAGCAGCCGTCAGATGGTCTGGCACGGCGGGAGCGGCAGATTATGGATGTAGTCCATTCGCGCGGTGAAGCGACGGTCAGCGATGTGCGTGAAAAGCTCAGTGATCCGCCGAGTTATTCGGCAGTGCGGACGATGATACGTCATCTTGAATCCAAGGGCTTGCTGAAACATCGACAGGACGGCAAACGCTACGTTTATCGAACCACGCAGTCTCGCGTTTCGGCCAGTCGTTCGGCGTTGAGGAAACTGCTTGACGTATTCTTTGCAGGTTCGCCGTCCGATGCTGTCGCGGCAATTCTGGATGTGCAGGGGAAACAGCTTGATCAGGCGGAGCTTGATCGCATTGAGGCATTGATTCAAAACGCTCGCACGGAGGGGAAGTGATGTTTGCATTTGAGGGGTTGCTGAAGTTGGTCGTCTGGGACAGAGTTTGGCTGCTGTTGCTGGACGCGACGATCAAGGCAACACTGCTGCTCACAGTGGCAACGATCGTCAGTTTTGCGTTGAGAAAAAGTTCTGCTGCAGCTCGACACCGGCTTTGGGCACTCACAATGTTGAGCCTGATTGTGCTGCCGCTGCTGCCGTCTGTGATTCCAGTCGCCTGGTCAGTCACGGTCCCGCAACAGGTTGCATCGCTCATGGCTCCACGTCTCGCGTCTGAGCCTCGAGTCGCGATGCCTCCGACGGCGTTTGTTCCGGTGCCAGTGGAATCGTTTGACGTGCCGACAAATGGCAGCTCGAACTCGCTGCCTCAGGAGTTGGAGCGTTTCCCGAACGAGATCTCCGCTGCACCAGCGAGCAGGTTTCCCAAGTCAGACGCGGCCATCTCGTGGACTGACGCAGTCATCATCGGATCGCTGGTCTGGCTGTGTGGCGCAGCGATGTGCCTTGCGAGCATTGCAATCGGGACATGGCGCGTTGTCCGGTTTCGTGCAGCGTCGAGCGTGCTGGACGACCGCGACTGGAACGTCATTGTCGATGAAACGAAGCGACGGCTTGGTCTGACGCGAGCCGTTCCGCTGCGCGAGCATCCGGAACCGGTCGTCCCGATGATACTCGGTGTACTTCGACCGGTCGTCGTCCTACCGCGTCAGGCTCGCGAGTGGCCCGAGCAGCTCAAACGCATCGTGCTGCTGCATGAGTTGGCTCATGTGAAGCGCCGCGACGTGGCGTTCCAGTGGCTGGGTCGCCTTGCCTGTGCGCTGTATTGGTTTCATCCGCTGGCATGGTTCGGGCTGCGACAGCTTCGACGAGAACGTGAACTCGCCTGCGATGATCTCGTCGTGCATTGCGGCGAACGAGCGACTGAATATGCCGAAGCGCTCGTCTCTGTGGCAAAGAACTATCAAACTCAGCGAGGACTCACGTGCGCAGTCGCAATGGCTCGCCACGGCAACCTCGAAGGCCGCATGAGATCGCTGTTTGACAAGGACATCGTCCGCAGTCACAAGCCGCTGAGCCGGATCGTGGCGATCGCGATGCTGGCAGGCTCGGCGCTGGCGGTGAGTGCTGTTTCAGCAATGCAGCTTGCCGCTGAACCGCCGGAAATTGTCGAAGCCCCTGTGGTTTTTACGCCGGATGAAGAACCGGAAGATCAGGAACCTGAGCAGCTAAAACCTTCTCGGTGGCCGCTGCTGGACTCGATCGCGGATGGGATTGACAGTGTCGTTGGCGAAGTTTTTGGCGATGCATTGGGTGAAGCCTTTGACGAGAACCACCAGTACCGTGTCGCAGGACCACTCGAACGCAACGTAAAGGTGATCGACGAGGCCGGAAATCCCGTTGAAGGTGCGAAGATTATTCCCTGGGGATTCGGTACCTCGAACGGCACGGGCTGGGGTTGGATCGAGATATGGCCCAAAGAATTTGTCACGAACGCAGAAGGGATCGCCACAGTATTCGTCGCTGAAGAATTAACGGCGTTTCTTCCAGCAGCATCTGGAAACTTCACGCACATTTCGTTTCGAGTTGAACATCCAGATTTCGCACCGGAGGTCCAGGGAGCTCTTCGTGGCGATGGCAAGCAACCGGTGACACTGTCCAAAGGTGTGACTGTGGTCGTTAAGGCCGTCGATTCAGCATCCAATCGGCAGGTCACCTCAGATTTGTATGCGGTATCCAGTGGATATCCGTCCCCAAAATGGAAACTTGAGACTGGCCTGTTGCGGTCGATGCCGTTCAATGCAACTGCACCAGATACCGGACGCTACTTTCGAGTCATCTACGCACAGAACGACGCTCAAGGAACCAACATGACGTTCAGCGACGTGATTGATGCTTCGCTGCTGGAAATCAAGGATCACATTGCGAATCCAGAGATCGAATTGCATCCCGGCGTCGAATTGTCGGGTGCTTTATCGGCAAACGTCGAGCGGCCCGTCAAGGCTGGCGGCCGCATTATCGCGATGATCTTGAGCGGTTCCGATCATACGGGCTGTGTCTGGCAGGACGTCGCACCGATCGCAGAAGATGGAACGTTTAGATTTGCTGCATTGCCACGTAACTCTCATGTGGAGCTCATCGCGGTGTGCGACGGATGGGTTTCCCGGTGTACTGCCGAAACAGCCGTTGACTATGACCAGAAGCACGGGACTGAGTTCGCACAGCTGAATAGCGGCGGGATGGTAGCATCGACCCCGTTCCGTCTGGAATCTGACGCGGCGAACGTGATCGTCAATATGGTCGAGACAGGAATCTGCAAGTTCAAGGTGGTTGATGAACACGGAGATCCAATCGATCTGGCAACCATCATGCTCATGCCCAATCATGTGACTCGCCGCGGATCGACATTCCTCGGTACTGCTGGTCGTTCGATCGATGCATTGCAAAAGCCCGACTCCGAGCCGAATGGACTAGATGTTGGTATGGCGAAATTTTACATTCGCGTGACTAATCCACAGGGAATCGCAGTGATCTCGAATCTGCCCGCGACCAGCCAGACGGTGATGGTGGATTTCCCCGGTTACTCGGTCGTCCCCGATCCGCGGTACGCCACAATGGGAGGTTTTTCGATGGAAGTCGCGGACATCAAAGAAGGGGAACTCAATCAGAAGATCCTGAAGATGCGGAAGATAGACGAGGAAAGCGGCCTAGTGAATTGGAATCTTTTGCCTGCCGACACCACGCACAAAGTGATGCTGCGAATCGTGGATGCTGACGGCGTCCCATTGCCGAAAGCTAAAATCACTTTGGTCAGCCAGAACATCACCACCCTCGACGAAAAGCAGCCTTGGCCAGCCGACTGGCCTCACGACGTTTCCCCACTCCCAGTGGGAGCGGTAATGATTCGCCTTCCGCGATCAGCAATCGTCACTGCCGTAAACCGGGCGCAGGCCCGCATCTGGATCGACATCGAAGCCGACGGCTGCGTGCCGCTGAAGAATCACGAAGTCTCACTGAGTCAGCGACTTCCGATTCGGTTGCAGGCTTTGGATGAGAAACCAGAGTAGAACAGTTGTCTCAACTGTTCCGTCCAGCGGGTTTTGAAAATTGAAGCGGTTTGGCGAATCGAGCGTCTCGTTCCAGGGCTCCAGCCCTGGAACGCAATGCACGGGAGGCTCCTGCCTCCAGCATGGGCGTGGAGGCAGGAGCCTCCGGAGCAGCGTGTTCCGAGGCTGGAGCCTCGGAACAAGTACTCAGTCCACTTCTTGTACTGCATCATTGATGACGACTGTCGGAGAATTCAAATCGACTGGTTCCCGATCTGAGACAGATCGGGCTACTGGATCACCCTTCCATTTCCCGACGGAGGGCTTCGAGTTCGGCTTCCACTGCGGAACTGCGTTTTTGGGTGGCGGCAACCGAGGAGAGCACAGCGGTTTCTGATGCCAGGTGGACTTTGGCGGGCTGACCGGTGAGTTCTTCGTATTTTCGAAGAGCTTCCGAGTGACGGGCTTCGAGTGCTTTTTGAATTCTGAGCATATGCTGTGATGCGGAGTCCGCAGCGTCCAGTTCAGGTCGCAGGCCGGCGATCAGGTCTTCCAGTTCCACTTTGCGACGGAGCGAATTCCGGGCGGCGTCTTCATCGTCTTCGGCCAGGCTGTGTTTGGCTCGGTCTTTCCACACCAGCACCTCGGATTCGTATTCGGCGATTTCCCGTTTGAGCCGTTCGCTGTTGCTGGTTGAGGTTCGCACATTCCGACGGCATGCCGTCAGCCCTTCCTCCATTTCGCCGATGATCTCCTGGAGTGTTGTCGCGGGGTCGGCGGCGGAATTCAGAATCTCGGTCAGACTGCAGGTAATGATGTCGGTCAGGCGGCTGAAGTGTGGCATGAAAAACTCCGGAGATACTGTAGACCCGTCGCTCCGACGACGGGAGAACACAAATCCCGCCGACGGAGCGGCGGGTGTACGGTACGAACGCTCAAATGATCAGTCAGGATGACTCAAATTCAGAAATTATCTCATCGGCAAAGCCGCGGCAGGTCAGCAGATTTCTCAATTTTTCCTTGACCAGTCGCAGTCGGCTTTTGGCAGTTGGCAGCGACGTGTGCATGGCGTCGGCGACTTCTGACAATGTTAAAGATTCGTAGTGATGCAGGAGAAACGTCTGTCTCTGCTCCTCAGGCAGGTCCTGAAGCATTTCCTGAACAGCGGCACCAATTTCCTGGTTCACCGCCCGGTCGAACGGTGAGGCAATCTCTTCCGGGACGAGCTGCATCAAATCAAACTCTTCACCATCGCGGCCAGTGGATCGTCCGCGCACACATCGAATCAGAACATCGTGGGCTGTGCGGCGAGAATGATCGATGATGAGATTTCGGGCGATTCGGAACAGGAACCCTTTGAACAAACCCTTTGGCAGATAGTCCCAGCAATTCCGATAAAGTCGCAGCAGCGTTTCCTGAACCAGATCTTCCGACAAATGTTCGTCGCGCGTGTTGCGGAGAAAAAAACCAAACAGCGGTCCCTGCCAGAGCCCGACGATTTCGCTGAACGCAGCGGGGTCTCCTTCCTGCAGGCGAATCATTCGCTGATCGTCTTCAGAATACGTGGACGACATTAAAGCAATTTCTCACAGCCTGATGTAATCAATGGCCACCGCGTCGTTCGCGATAATCCAGATGTCCCTGCCAACCGAGTTTCCGGTGCAGTGTTCCATAAAAACTGTGGCCTGCAAGCCGCACCATCTTAAATGTTTGTTGTGCCCGGCGAATCA
>JBBQSE010000546.1:0-5341 GCA_038214195.1 Planctomycetales bacterium | reverse complement strand
GAGGGCTACCAGAAAGTCATCAACGGTGCCCGCGCCGTCCTCGACCACTACCGCCCCCACATCCCCATCCACCCCGACTGGCCGATCGTGGAGTTGGGCCAGCTCATCGAAGCCAAGCCGAAGAACGGCTACTCCGGCAAGCCCGTTGATCATGTGACGGACCTCAAAGTTCTAACGCTTAGCGCAACCACGTCAGGAACGCTCGACCTCGCGAAGTTCAAATACTTGGATGAGGCCATCGCGTTGGATTCTCCATGCCGTTGTCGGCAAGGAGACATCTACCTGCAACGAGGCAACACAGCGGAATTGGTCGGCACTGCTGCGTTGTTCGACGTGGACGAACCAAACTTCATCTACCCCGATCTGATGATTCGTGTGCGGGCGGACGAAGCGAAGATTCTCAACCAGTATCTGCTGCATGCGCTTCAGAGTGGTTCCGTTCGTGGCTTCGTCACTCGCAACGCTGTCGGCGCTGCGGGCAACATGCCGAAGATCAATCAGACAATCGTTGAACAAATTCCGGTCCCGCTCCCACCCCTCGCCACGCAGCAAGCCATCGTGGCTGAGATCGAAGCCGAGCAAGCCCTCGTCGCCGCCAACCTGCAACTGATCACCCGCTTCGAGCAAAAGATCCAAGCCACCCTCGCCCGCATCTGGGGCGAACCATGACCACAAGCAGTGAAACCCGGTCGGCGGCGTGCGCCTTCTTGAATGAACTTGAGACAAAGATTGCTCAGCAGCTGAAGTCCCAACGGGTCGGTTATTTGCTTGGGGCAGGTAGTTCCTATCTGAATGGCAACGGTTACCCACTTGCGGCTCAGCTTTGGGACCGCATCAAGGACAAAATCACGGACGCTCCTAAGCGGGCGGACATTCAAGCCAAGCTCGATGGCGGAGCGAACGGGATCGAACACGCCTTGGATTTGTTGGATGATGGCGGCGCAACGGACACTCCTTATCGCCACTTGGTCACCGCCGCATTGGCGGAAGACTTCATGCCGATGAATCCCCCGCTCGACACGCACACCGCGTTCGTCGGTCGGCTCGCGCTGCGTGCTGACCCATGCGTTAAGGTGTTCAGCCTCAATTATGACCCGCTCATTGAGCGCGCAGCTGCAAAATCCCGCATTCGCTTGGTTGATGGGTTTCTTGGCGCGGACGAGTGCTATTTCGATCCTGTCGTGTTTGAAGAACGGATCGGGCGGATTCGCGGGACACATAAGAGCAGGCAGTTTGAAGAAACGGTCAAGCCGCTGCACCTACTCAAACTGCACGGGTCGCTAGGTTGGCACGAGTGCCCGACGAACGGAGTGCGTCGGTGCCCGTTCGATGCTTCGCCTCCGGCTACGTCCAAGCGGCTCATGGTTCCACCGCAACGCCGGAAGGCGGCTGACACAGTCAATCCACCGTACTCGGCGCTCTGGTCCACTTTTCGCGGTTGCCTGGGGCACAACGCCGCGCCCATCAACCGGCTCGTCTGCATCGGGTACGGATTCGCCGATGAGCATGTGAACTCCATCATTGAAGCGGCTCTTGCGCGAACAGATTTCACGGTATTCGTATTCACCAAGGAGCTTTCAGCAGCCGCTTGGACCCGATGGAGCGTGAAGACGAATGTGTACGTCGTGACTGAAACACAATGTTCTCTAAAAGGGCAGACGGGCTCGGGCCATATCGACCTTTGGAGTTTCGAACGCCTTGCGAAGGAAATTTAACTAATGCCTGAACCCGCTACCTCAGTAATCGGATACGTCGTCGATGTGCAGGGGAATCTACTCACCGCCTCTCTGGTCGAAGACGATCAGGGACGTGCGCCAACCGTGACGATCGGTGATGAGGACATTCTCGTCGGGCAAATAGGCTCTTACGTGGCGATCCGTCAGAACGATGTCAACATCATTGCAATCGTGACGCGCATGACGGAGCAGGAATCGCTCGCAGCGCCGACGATTGAGACGCCTGGCGAGGCTACTGCGCGGCTGCCCTTTGCAAAGCGAATCGTGCGGCTCACTCCAATCGGGTCCATGAACCCAGACGGTCAGTTCACCCGTGGAGTCGGCCGGTACCCGACCACGGGTGCCGGAGTCCACGCGATCAGCACAGCGAACATTGCGAAGATGTTCGAGCGATACCAGTCGAAGGGGTTCTCGGTTGGGACCGTGGCGACGCATCCGTCGCTCAAAGTCTGCCTCGACCCGACGAACCTCTTCGGTCGGCACTTCGCCATTCTGGGACAAACGGGGTCGGGCAAGTCGTGGACAGTCGCATCATTGGTACAACGAACGGTCGTTGTCATGCCCCGTGCCCACATTATAATCCTAGACTTGCATGGTGAGTACAGCTTCATCAAGGGCGGCAAACGCGAGTACGCCTTCAAGGAATCGGACGTGCGTCACGTTGACGCAACCAAACTAGAGATGCCGTATTGGCTGATGACATACGCGGAACTTACCGACCTGTTAGTCGATCAAAGCGACTTCAGCGCGCACAATCAAGTGGCGGCATTTCGAGACATCCTCGCGACCCTAAGAGTCGCCGAGGGCAACAAGCTAGGACTGCTGCGGACGACAGTGGACACCCCGGTATGGTTTGACCTCGCGGACCTTCGCAAAGAGATTGAGAAGTTGAATGCGAGAGTGCCTGCAAAGGCGGCTGGCGAAACGAAGGACGGTCCGTTGACCGGGAAGTTCAGCAACTTCCTAATGCGTCTGGATAGCAAACTCAATGATGTACGGTACGACTTCTTGCTCAAACCAAAGGTCCGTAATGACTCCGCTTCGCTCACAGGGCTGTTGCAGGACTTCGTTGGGTTGGGAGAGAAGAAAGCGGCGATCACCGTGATCGACTTGTCCTCCGTGCCGTTCGATGTTCGCCCCACTGTTGCGGCACAGATCGGTCGGTTGGCATTCGAGTTCAACTACTGGAACCCAAGTTATCGGGAGTTCCCTATCCTCCTCATGTGCGAGGAGGCCCACGCATACATCCCGCGTGCCGCAGAGAGTCAGTTTGCGGGGGCGAGGAAGTCAATGGAACGCATCGCCAAGGAAGGACGCAAGTACGGTGTCGGGCTTGCGGTCGTCAGCCAAAGGCCGCATGAAGTTTCTGAAACAGTGCTCTCGCAATGCGGCACGTTCATCTGCCTGCGGATCACGAATCCGGATGATCAAGCATACGTCCGCAGCCTTGTTCCCGAGAGCGAAGGTGACTTGGTTAGTGTGCTCGCGGGTTTGGGACGGGGAGAGGCGTTAGTGCTCGGTGAGGCCGTTCCGCTGCCGACTCGCCTCCAGTTCGACCAGCCAAATCCGACTCCCAACAGCGATGACATCGACTTCTACGGCAAGTGGAAAGAAGGCCCGACCGATTTGGACGTAGACGCCATCGTGAAGCGTTGGCGCAACCAAGAGCGATAAAGCGATGGTCAGCTTTGACAAAGACATTGTAAAAGAACTGATGACCGCCACTTCACCTTTTGCGTTTTGGCGAGTGAATGGGTCGGCCTTCATGCGATTTATGAAACTGATCGGCTGTGACAACGCGAAGATCGGAAACGATGCGAAGCTCGTGAAAGACCGTAATGCCACCGGGCATTGCAACGGCAATGTCTTCTACAGCGAACAAGCTCCAATGGACATCAAGGTCGGGGAGATCCTGCGGATCGTGGACGAGATCCAAACTCATTCAGCGCCGGTTATCCAGCGATGCTACCACGCGTTTCTCCTCGACAGCAACAATCCGGATGATCGTGAATATGCCGATGATTCAGATCAAATTCGCGAAGTCTTGATTCACACCAATTACCTGTCGCAGAAGGACATTGGCTTGTGCGCCACTTACGACATCTTGCAGCATGAAGATCTTGAGATGCACACTAATTCCCCAGGGATTGTCTCGCTTCATCAATGCCTTCAGCGTGATTATCGGCTTGAATGAACGATCGAACAATGTTCTATTGTGGCAACTGTGAATCCGAAGTCTGGAGTAAAGGCAGCAAATCAGAGGTAAATGCTCATGACGAACACAGAATTACTTTCTGCCGGCCTTCAGGATATCGTCATTGGTCTTGTCGCCCCGATTGGCACAGATCTTGACCCTGTGTGTCGAGCGTTAGCCAGCTCTTTCGAGCGGCTTGGCTATTCGTCGCATCAGGTACGACTCAGCCAGCATCTGGACGAAGTCCAGGATCCGTTCCGACTGGACCTGAAGTTTACGAAGGAGGAGGAACGCTACGACAAGTACATGACAGCAGGAAACAAGTTTAGGAAAGCGATGGGACGCGGAGATGCGTTGTCGATGGTTGGCGTTGGAGCGATACGTGAGTTCCGAAAAAAATCTACACACCCCAAACACGCTTTTATTCTGCGGTCTTTGAAACATCCTGACGAAGTACAGAGCCTTCGCAATATCTACGGCCCTGCATTTGTCCTGTTTTCATTGGCATCAAGTCGAACGGCTCGGGTTCAGCACCTGGCGAAGAAGATCTGCAAAACTCACCAGAAGTTTGATTCGCTCGAATTCCTGCCAGTCGCCGAGGAATTAATCAATCGTGACCAGCAGGAGCCAAATGATCAAATGGGGCAGAAAGTCAGCAAGGTCTTTCATCTTGCGGACTTCTTTGTCGATGTGGATCACGGGATGGAAGAAGCCGTAAAACGACTTGTTGAATTGTTTCTTGGCAATGTGTTCATCACGCCCACGCGGAGCGAACAGGGAATGTTCCTAGCACACGCATCAGCGTGGAGATCCGCTTCACTGCAGCGACAAGTTGGGGCTGTCATCGCGACTCCGGACGGCAACTTGATTTCCACAGGAACGAACGAAGCGGCAAAGCCCGGTGGCGGGTTATACTGGGAAGGAGACAATCCTGACTTCAGAGATTTTCAACGTGGTGGCGAAATCAATGATGACATGAAGCACAGGATGTTGGTGGAAGTCGTGCAACGAATGCTTAAAAGCGACATGTGTCACCAGAAAAACGAAGATGGAAGTGACCATCAACTGGCTGGTGAAAAGGATGCTCAGAAAGTTGTCGAATGGCTGATCTCGAATCAGCACATGGAGAATACGCGAATCATGAGTGTCCTTGAGTTCGGACGCTGTGTTCACGCCGAGATGGCGGCGTTGATGGATGCCGCACGACGAGGCGTTGGGGTGAACGGCAGCAGTTTGTTTTCGACAACATTTCCTTGCCATGAGTGTGCTCGACACATTGTCGCCGCCGGCATCAAAAAGGTGTACTACATCGAGCCCTACCCCAAGAGCCTGGTGAACGAACTGTATCCAGACTCGATCCGCATTGAAGGTGAGGAATGTGGGGACTTTGTTAGCTTTTTCCCGTTTGTGG
>JBBQSE010000545.1:0-5424 GCA_038214195.1 Planctomycetales bacterium | reverse complement strand
TTGCCGATGAACCGACCGGCAATCTTGATCCCGATAACGCGGATCAGATTGTACGACTGCTGCTGGCGGAGACAACGCGATCAGGAGCGACATTGATCATGGTAACACACGATCATTCGCTGCTGCCGCACTTCGACCAGGTGATTCCCTTTGAACCGTTTCTGGAACGAACCATCGAGGGCCACGCATGAAGAATGCACTGTACCTTGCGTGGAAATCGCTGGCGTGGCATCGCGGACGTTCACTCACAATTCTGCTCAGCCTTGCAATCACGATCTGGCTGCCTGTCACGGTGCGACTGGTGCTGGATCAATTCCGTCGCGAAATCTCACTGCGAGCCAACGCCACGCCTCTCATTCTTGGTGCGAAAGGCAGCCGAATTGATTTGGCACTGCACGCCATGTACTTCAGCGCGACTCCTCCGGCAGACACGACGATGGCGGAGGTCGAGTCGATCAACAACTCGTCGCTTGGCGTTGCCATCCCGTTGCATATTCGATACCGCACACAGTCACGTCCCGGAATCGACGGAGCCATGATTGTCGGCACGGCACCAGAGTACTTTGAATTCCGCAAGCTTGAAGTGGCGGATGGCCGGATGATGACTCTGCTCGGAGAATGTGTCGTCGGCTGCAATGTCGCGGCGACGATGACATTGCGGCCGGGCGATTCACTGCTCTCGGCACCTCGCAACGCCTTCAACCTGGCGGGCGACTATCCGCTGAAGATGAATGTTGTTGGAATTCTAGCCGTCTCTCATTCGCCCGATGACGATGCGGTGTTCACTGATGTCAGAACAACATGGGTCATTGACGGAATTGGGCATGGTCACCAGGAATTGAACTCGGAAACTGACCCGCAATTGCTGCTCAAGAACACTGACAGCGACTCCGTCATCGCCAGTGCCGCCGTGCTGCCGTACACTGAAATTACTCCGGCTAACATGGATTCCTTCCATTTCCATGGCGACCCTGCAACGTTTCCACTCACGGCTGTGATTATCATCCCCGCGTCAGAAAAAGCCCGGACTCAGATCCTGGGCCGCTATGCGTCGTTACAGTCGATTTCGCAATGCCTGAAACCGCCCGACGTCATTGAGGAATTGCTGAGCATCGTGTTTCGCATCGAGCAACTGGCCTGGGTGTGTTCGCTCGCCGCCGGAATCGTGACCTGTCTGCTGCTGGGACTGGTCGTTAATCTTTCCATGCGGCTGCGGGCGGCGGAGATGCAGACCATGTTCCGAATCGGCTGCAGTCGCAGAACAATCGCAATGCTGCATGGATCCGAAATTACAATTTTGCTACTGTCGGCGTCCGTTGTCGCGGCGGGGGCCGCTTTGTTCACACGTCAATTCGCCGCCGATGTGCTGCAGTCACAGTTGTTTTGAAGATATGATCACTTCGGCTAGAGTACCGCTCTTTTCATTCATGCAACGTGGACACTCAGGACAAAGAACAATGCGACTTTTGATCACCGGCGGCGCGGGGTTTATTGGCAGCAACCTGGCGGATAAAGCCCTGGAGGCTGGCTGGCAAGTCGCGGTGCTGGACGACCTCAGCAGCGGACGCCGCGAGAACGTGCCCGCAGCCGCGGAGTTCTTCCAGGTCGATCTTCAGGATGCGGAAGGGGTTGGCAAGGCTTTTGCAAGTTTCAAACCGACCGCCGTTAGTCATCAGGCAGCTCAGGCCAGCGTTGCCATCAGCGTGCGCGAGCCGCAAAAGGATGCATCAATCAACATCATTGGTTCGATCAATGTGATGCAGGCCTGTGTCAATCACAAAGTCGGACATCTGGTCTTTGCCAGTACAGGCGGTGCCATTTATGGCGAAGTGCCAGACGGTACTCGCGCCTCGGTGGCGACTGTGCCAATGCCATTGAGCCCCTACGCCTGCAGCAAATTCGCGACTGAAAAATATCTCGACTGCTTCCGTCACGAACACAGCCTGAACTACACCGTGCTGCGGTACGCGAATGTCTATGGGCCTCGCCAGGATCCTCATGGTGAAGCGGGCGTTGTGGCGATCTTTTGCAACCGGATGATCGCCAATCAGCCAGTTAGCATCTTTGCCCGCGAGACTGTCGGAGATCCCGGCTGCGTTCGCGACTACGTGTTTATTGATGATGTTGTCAAAGCCAACATGGCGGCGCTGCAGGGGAAAATTCCCGATCGTGTGCTGAACGTTGGCACTGGCCGCGAAACAAATACCCTGCAACTGGCCGAACACCTTGGCAAAACGCTGTCCAGTAAGAGTGAAGTCCGCCACGGCGATCGCCGCGCTGGTGACGTGGAACGGTCGGTACTGGATGCTGACCGACTCGCCGATCTGCTCGGCCCAACAGTCCCCGTGGCCGACGGCCTCAAGATCACGGCGGAATGGTTTCGGCAGCGAGTTGCGGGAAAATAATATGCCTGTTGTTGTAATTGACCAACGGCACAAGCAGGCTGTCGATTTAATACCAACCCGAAGCGCCAGCGAGGTTTTAGACTTCAAAAACATTGATGAAATGCCACCTCGCTGGCGCTTCGGGTTAGTAAAACATACTAAATCGACAGCCTGCAAGGCCGTTGGGGCCGAACAGGGAAATGGCCAACTACTCTGGAACCACTTGCGGCTCAGATCCGGCGAGCTCAAACAACGCCGCCGGATTGATCTTAAACTGCAGCATCTTCGCCGTCGGACGCCCGTTGTCTCCGCCCTTGCGCTGCATGGTGATGCGACCGATTTTCAGGCTACCCGCCCGAGTCACAACAACATCACCGTCGCCATAGAATTCGACAGCGGCTTTAATCGGCCAGATGCCCCACTTCGGTTCGTCGGTCGCTTTGTATGTCACCATGATCCAGTCCGCCGCATGTTCGCCATCGCCAGCAAACAGGTCTGAGACGATCTCGTCCCGGTGAGCTGTGAAGAAATCGACAATGGCCTTTTGATCGCACTGGCCGAGTTCGTCGAGAAACATGCGTTCGCCGTTGCGACTGGATTCCTGCGGCGGCGTTTCTCCGACAAAGAGTTTGAGAGACTCCCGCACATCCGGCGGCATGTTCCACTTTTCGGCGTAGGTCGCCAGCCAGCGCTTGTCGATCTGATTGAACCCGCTCGGATTGCTGACCAGCTTGATCGAAATCCGTTCGACTCGTTCGCCAGACGTCGTTTTCACCCGGACTTCAACATCCGCTTTCTCGCCATGCGGTTTCGATGCGGACACTTCTTTGATATCCGCCAATTCATACTTCATCGCCTCCAGCCACGCGCCGGCTTCTGGATCGCTCTTCCAGGCGTTGAACTTGTCCCGGATTTCGTCCTCATTCCGGAATCCGTCCTTCGCAGTCTTCGAACCAACTTCCACTTCGGCAGCCCGGCTGGTCTGACTCGACTCACGTTCATCCGCTGGAACGGAATTGACGAGCAACATCAGAGGCACGAACACGGCAATGAAGGGGCTGATAATCAATACTGGCCGCCGCCCAACTGGCTGAGGAAGATTTACCCACCATATCTCCCTGCGGTCCATCACGTCCCGCTCCCATCTTCATCGTCGATGACTTCTGGTGCGAGGGCGACGGATACCTGTGCCCATTCTTCGTCGGTTGTCTCAGGCGAAGACTTCAGGTCCAGGAAATCTTCCACAATGCGTCGTGCAATCACGGATGGAGACAAACCGGAACTAGCCGCGAGTTCGCTCAGACGCTTCGCGTGCTCCTGATCAAGCCAAATTGAGATCATCTCGATTATCTCCGACGCAGATTAACTCCTGACAACGAACACTGCGAGGTGATTGCCGAACAGTTCTCCCATCTGTTCCTTCCCGCCGCATCACTCGTTCGTCTCGACAGACATCGCGAGGTTCACAGTCCTCTCATCAGAATTCCTCCGCCAATCGCCAGTACAATAAACAGAACGTAGAACACGAGACCGATGGCCGTGCTGATTCCCACCAGCTTCCAAAAACGTTTTTGTTGCACGAGCGCATCGGCGACATCGTTTAAACTGTGTGTGGTCTCAGCACGAGAGATCGCCGTGCCGTACGAGAGCAGAAATTTCGCCGCGAAACCGTAGACGACAGCAAGCCCCAGATAGACGACCAGTATCCCCACCGCGATGCCGACACCAGCACGGCCATTTGCCATCATGGGAATGGCCACACAACTGCCAAACCCAATCAGGACAGCACCAATTGCCGCGAGAATCCCCATGAACCGAACCCATGGTCTTGTTTCGATCAACGCTCTGAGAATGAGGCCGGTCGCATCATCCCCCGAGCCCTGTTCAGGAACAGCGAACGATGAAGCGGGATCGAACGCATAAGGATTGGGCGTGGACATTAAGACTTTCTCCGACAGTTCTGCAACTGAAAGGTGGGTCGATGAATCTGAGCCTGGCGACGGAGCCAGACGCGTACGTTGAGTCCGTCATTCTGGAGCCGGCCAGGAGAACTTGCAATTGATCCGGGAAAACAGAAGAATCGTGATCCACAACGTGTCAACACTCGTCGCCGCTCGTTCGGAAGGAACTTTCATGAACTCCAACTCTCGATTCTCCCGCCGATCTGTGCTTGCCGCATCGGCAGGGCTTGCGATGACTCGCTCGATCGCCTCGGCAACTGCAGCGAAGGATGAGCCGACGAAGACAATGCCGCGTCGAAGAACTCGTTTTGCCGTATCGACCTATTCCTTCTGGCAGTTTAAGCGGGACGAATTGCGTGACATCGAAACGTGCATTGATTTGGCGGCGGAGTGGGGATTTGATGGAGTCGAACTGCTGCATCGGCAAATGGCAGATGAGTCCAACGCCACGCTGCAGCGAATCAAGCAGCGCGCCTTCGTGAATGGTCTGGATCTCTGCGGCTTCTCGACTCATCAGGGCTGGGTCTCGCCTGATCCGGCCGTTCGAAAGATGAACACCGAGCACACGATTCACTGCATTGAATTGTCATATGCGCTCGGCATTCCGACCATGCGCGTCAACACCGGGCGCTGGGGAACGAGCGGCAACTTCGACGAACTGATGGCGAATCGAGGCATTGAACCAATTCTGGAAGGCCACACGGAAGACGAAGGCTTCCAGTGGGTGATTGACGGCCTGATGGAGTGTCTGCCAGCGGCGGAACGCTGTGGAGTGACTCTGGGGCTGGAAAACCACTGGGGTCTGGGAAGAACTCCGGAAGGCGTGTTGCGTTTTGTCGATGCAATAAAATCGCCGTGGCTGAAAACGACGCTGGACACCGGCAATTTCCTGGAAGACCCCTACGATCGTCTCGAAATCATGGCCCCTTCCGCAGTGCTCGTGCAGGCCAAGACTTACTACGGCGGCGGCCTGTGGTATTCGCTCGACCTTGATTACCCCCGCATCGCCGCGCTGCTGAAAAAGCACAAGTACAACGGCTACGTATCGCTGGAATTCGAGGGCAAGGAAGATCCCCGAA
>JBBQSE010000544.1:0-5458 GCA_038214195.1 Planctomycetales bacterium | reverse complement strand
AAACGTCGATTTTTGAAGGAAAAGAATGATGCGAAATCTTGGGATCCTGTTCGCGTTGGTTGCAATGATGCTGGCCAACACCGCTGAAGCTCGAAACAACTGCTGCAAGGTGCAGAAATGTCATGTGCAGAAATGCCACGTGCAGAAATGCCACGTGCAGAAATGCCATACACAGAAATGCTGCACCCAAGCTCCAAGCTGCGGTTCATACAGCACTTGCGGCTCGACAAGTTCTTGCAACTCATGTGGTTCAACCAGTTCTTGCAACTCTTGTGGTTCAACCAGCTCATGTGGTTCAACCAGTGCTTGCAGCTCATGTGGCAGCACAGGCTGCGGAGCCGGCGGATGCGGCGTTGTTACTCCAGCGATGGCAGCACCAGCCGAATCGGCACCAGCAGCTGTCGAAGAAGCTCCAGCTCCTCCAGCTCCAGTGGAAGCTGCTCCAGCACCTGCTCCAGCTCCAGCTCCAGCAGCTTAGTTGTTGTGTACTGGTGGCAGACGACAACAGGATCTGTTTGTCGCCGACATGAAATTCAAACAGCGGCAGCAATGCCGCTGTTTTCGTGCGCCTGGCAAACTTCACGATCAACGATTGTCTTGACAATTGTCGTCAGAACGGTAATGTTCTGAGCATGGCCGCATCATCCACACCACCGACCTCACGAAAGCCACGGTTCGATTCCCCGGAGCAGGAGACTTTCCTGAATCTGTGGCGAACATATGATTGTTTGAAGGCCCTTGAAGAAGAGCTGTTTGGGACATTTCAACTGTCAGCCCAACAGTACAACGCGCTCCGTTTGCTGCGCTCCGTTTATCCCTCGTCGATGCAGACACTGGCGCTGGGAAAGCGCCTGATTTCCCGCAGTCCGGACACCACCCGAATGCTGGATCGCCTGGAACAGCGACATTTGATTGTCAGAGAACGCCGCAGTGAAAATCGGCGTGTGGTTGAAATTGCAATCACAAAGCAGGGGCTTGACCTGCTGGATGAAATGATGCGCGACGTGCAGGCCATGCACAAGCGGCAGTTAGGTCATCTGAACCGCACGGAACAACGGAACCTGATTGCGTTGCTGAAACGTATTCGAGAACCGCATGAAGACGCCAGTTGTGACTGGCTTGATGAAGAAGAGAACTGAATTCGATCCGCGATTCGTTTTCACGCAGGAATCGCTACGACTTTATCTTGAAGACTTGCTAATCCACCGATTTACCCGCCAGCCCGCCGAGGGAAAAGTTATGAAATCGTCGCTCCTGACAATCTTCGTTCTCTGCGCTCTGAGTCATGTCGCCCACGGGGCCGACTGGCCGCAATGGCGAGGCATGCACAACAACGGCCAGTCGGCCGAAACAGGTCTGCCGGACACGTGGTCTCCGAAGGGTGAAAACCTGCTGTGGCGCAAAGAAGAATACGGGACTCGCTCGTCACCGGTTGTGATGAACGGTCGAGTCTACGTCGTCTGCCGGGCGTTTCCGGAGACGACTCAGGAAGGCGAAAAGACCGTGTGCCTTGACGCGGTGACGGGCGACTTAATCTGGGAAAGCATTCACAACGTATTTCTCTCCGACGCTCCGGCCGAACGAGTCGGCTGGGCCAGCGTCGTGGCTGATCCGGAATCGGACACTGTGTTCATGCTCGGACTGGGATGTGTTTTTCAGTGCCTGGATGGCAAGACCGGAAAGACGCTCTGGGAACATTCCATGAGCGAAGAGTATGGAATGCTGTCAACGTACGGCGGACGCACAAATTTTCCCGTCGTCTTTGAAGATCTTGTGATCATCAGCGGCGTGATGACAGGCTGGGGGGAAACCGCGATGCCGGCTCATCGCTATGTCGCGTTTGACAAGAAGACAGGCGTTGCCCAGTGGTTCAAATCGACTCGTCCGCGTCCTGAAGATACGACCTACAGTACTCCGGCCTTCACGACGTTCAATGGTCAGGCCGCCATGGTTGTCGGAGCCGGCGATGGTGCGATGTATGCGTTCCAGCCGCGGACCGGAAAAACCATCTGGAAGTATCAGGCATCGACTCGTGGAATGAACTCCAGTCCGCTGATCGATGAAAAAGGCATTGTCTACGCAGGCCACGCGGAACAAAACGCCAATGACACGACAACCCTGGGTGCCGTCTTTGCGTTCGATGGAAATGTGGAAGGCGAAATCAAGGAAGAGCAACTGCTGTGGAAAATTCCAAAACGGACTCTGGGACGAAGTTCACCCGTGAAATTGGGCGATCGCGTTTACTTCATTGAAGATGGCGCGACGCTAATCTCTGTCGATGCCAAAACCGGCACGCTTGTGGGTCAGAAAAAACTCGGTCGAATTATGTTCGGCAGTCCCGTGGTCGCGGATGGCAAAATCTACGTAGGTGAAAATACCGGACGGTTTTACGTGCTGAAGCCGTCGGAGACCGGTGTCGATGTCGTGAGTGACGCGCGTCTGGCACAGGGGGAAGAGATTTTTGGATCCCCCGCGATTTCAAATGGTTGTATCTATCTGCCATCGATCGAGGCCCTGTACTGCATTGGAAGTCCCGCAGTGGCTGCGAAACCAGCTGCAAATGCCGCATCCGCCAAAACGCCCGCAGTCAAGGATAAGACGATCACTCAGATCATGCTGACGCCCGTCGAGATGCTGCTGAAGCCTGGTGCCTCGGAAACTTTACAGGTCAAAGGATACAACCGGAACGGCGAATTCGTGAGTCTGGTGAGCGATGCGGTCGTCTCCGTTGAAGGCGGAGGTGCTGTCAGCAAGGACCTTGTTTATAAGGCACCGGCCTCGGGCTTTACAGCCGTCGTCCTGACTGCCAAACGCGGCGAGATATCGGCAACGGCCCGCGTTCGCGTGATCCCGGATCTGCCATGGAAGTTCGATTTCGCTGACGGACAAGTTCCCCCGGTGTGGATCGGTGCCAACTATCGGCACAAACCTGCCCCACTTGATGGCGAAAAAGGTCTGGTGAAAATCAGCACGATTCCCAAGGGCACCCGCAGTCAGTCCTGGATGGGCTGGCCGGATCTGCATGACTACACAGTTCAGGCCGATTTCAAGGCGACTGAAAGCAACGGTCGTCTGCCGGATATGGGTCTGATTAATCAGCGTTACACCCTGGATTTGCAGGGATCTCAGCACCTGCAGATCCGGTCCTGGACTCCGCGACTGGAATTGCGATTTGCGAAGACTGTTGAACAGACATGGACTGCAAATACTTGGTACACGCTGAAATTCCAGAGCGAAAACGTTGATGGAAAGGCCACGCTCCGCGGCAAAATCTGGCAGCGGGGAGAACCAGAGCCAAAGGACTGGGCAATTGAAGCGATCGATGCCACTCCCAATAGCGTGGGCAGCCCCGGTCTGTTCGGAAACGCCACGGACGCGGAATTTTACATCGACAACGTGCAGGTGACTGCTAATAAATAATCCATTCGGAATCGCTGCTCCAAACGCATCTTGAAATGCCTGGAGTTCCCGCTTCCCGGGGAATCGACTCTCGCTTCCCCGGTCCCCAACGACATCAGCACATCAAAGGAAGAATAAACATGTTGAAACTGAGGGCTCGATTCACGGCAGGGCTCAGCCTTGCATTTATAACGACAATTTTGGGCGGCATTGCTGTTGCGGAAGACCCGACTGAATCCGTCACTGCCCAGGTCGCAAAAATGAAGGTCCATGCAAAGGACTGGCCACAATGGGGCGGAAGCTATTCACGCAACAACACTCCGGATGGCAAAAGTATTCCAGTCAAATGGAATGTGGAAACTGGCGAGAACATTCTCTGGTCGATGCCGCTGGGTTCTGAGACATACGGCAATCCCGTGATCGCGAACGGTCAGGTTTATGTTGGCACGAATAACGGCAACGCCTACATCGAACGATATCCAAATTCGGTCGATCTGGGCGTGCTGCTTTGCCTCAACGAAAAAGATGGCGCGTTCCAGTGGCAGCATTCCAGCGAGAAACTGGCGACCGGTCGCGTCAACGACTGGCCACATCAGGGCATTTGCTGCGCTCCCTATATTGATGGCGAGCGTGCCTGGTATGTGACCAGCCGCGGCCAGGTTGTCTGCCTGGATACGCAGGGTTTTCGAGACGGTGAAAACGACAGCCCTTACGTCGAAGAAACCGTCAACGACAAGACGGAAGCAGACATCGTCTGGATCCTGGACATGATGAGCGAACTGAAGGTTTCGCAACACAACATGTGCAGTTGCTCGGTCACGTGTGTCGGAGATCTCCTGTTCGTCAACACGTCCAATGGCGTTGATGAAGGTCATGTTACGATCCCCGAAGAAGATGCCCCGAGCTTCATTTGCGTCAATCGCAACTCAGGCGAAGTTCTGTGGACGGATAAGTCGCCAGGTGGCAACATTCTCCACGGACAATGGTCATCACCTGCCTACGGTGTATTCGATGGAGTTGAACAGATTCTCTTTGGTGCCGGCGATGGTTATCTCTACAGCTTTTCGGCTGCCGGCAAGGATGGAAAAGCGGAATTGCTTTGGAAGTTTGACTGCAACCCGAAAGACTCGATCTATCTGCTTGGCGGGCGAGCCACTCGAAATCACCTGATTGCCACTCCCGCGATCTACGATGGACTCGTTTACATCGGTGTCGGCGAAGACCCGGAACACGGAGAAGGGCAGGGCCATCTGTGGTGCATCGATCCCACAAAACGCGGCGACGTGAGTCCAACCATTGTCTACAACTCGCAGGATCCAAAGAAGCCAATCGCTCAGAAACGCCTGCAGGCTTTGGTTGAAAAAGACGGCGACTTTGAGCGCGAGAACCCTAATTCAGCGGCTGTCTGGCACTACATGGGCGGTAACCCCGATAACTTTGAAACCACGATGCACCGCACCTGTGGAACCGTCGCGATCAAGAAAGACCTGCTCTTCGTGGCAGACTTCAGTGGCCTGTTTCACTGCCTGAACGCGAAGACAGGAAAGCCACACTGGACATACGATATGTTCGCCGCCAGCTGGGCTTCTCCACTGATCGTCGAAGATCACGTCTATATCGGGGATGAAGACGGCGACATTTCAATCTTCAAGCTGGCACCGAAAATGGAAATGGTGAGCGAAGTGAATATGGGATCGTCGGTTTACACCACCCCGGTCGTCGCCAACGACACCCTGTTCATCGCCAACCGAAATCGGATCTACGCCATCAGGGAAGGTGCCAACGCCGGACCTCCCAAGTAGACGCGAACCACAGTTCACGTGAAGCAAACCCGAAGCCCGGCTTTTTGAAAAAGCCGGGCTTCTTTTCGTTCCAGCCATCCACCGCAATTCCTCACGCTCGCCGTCTGGCAGCGTGACTCGGACAATCCAAAAGGCAACCCCCTTTGTTTCATCTCCAATGGCTCCGCCGCCGGATCGGACTACATTGGTCGTTCCACCCTCGTAGGCCGGACCAGGCGCAGCGCCGTTGTTCGGCAAGCTTAACGCGCCACAACACC
>JBBQSE010000543.1:0-5477 GCA_038214195.1 Planctomycetales bacterium | reverse complement strand
CACAGCATCATGTCTGACAGCGTGAAGCATACACTCAGTCGATGATTGCCGGTCGCCATTTCCCCGGCACATTGAGTGAATGCGTACAGTATCGACGCTGGTATGTTTTCATCTGCCGCTCGCTTTATTGCTGTCTCGCTTCAATTTGTTCGATCGTGTTGTCGAACGGCATTATTCGCCGCTATTGATTCAGTCGGGACTTAAGCCGCCCAAAGTTTTCGCCTGAGGACTGCTTCATTGGCACATTTCACCGGGGGCTGCGCCGATGTCAGAGGTTGGATGGAATTTTCGGAATGTCTCTCTGCGCGCTGCACAGCGGAGATTGCACTTTACGGAATGTCGGTGCCTGTTATGTCGCGATTGGTGTGTGGTCTGGCTGTTCTGTTCATATGTTCCCTGCGCGTCCTCGCACAATCGCCGGATCCAGGTGAACATGAACAATGGGGAACGAAGCCATTTGAACTGGCTGCCGATCAGATGGTGCGCAATGCCGAACGTATTGCGTTGCCTGAGTCTGGTGATGTTGAATATCTTCTTGAAGAGACTGTCGTTCACATCGAAGCCGATGGGCGACATTGCGAAGAAACTCGCACGATTTATCGAATTCTTAGCGAGGCGGGCATAGAAACCTGTGGTTCCGTCTCATGTGAATGGTCGCCCTGGCATCAGGACCGACCTCTTCTTCAGGCTCGCGTGATCAACGACGCAAATGATGCTGTGGAACTTGCCCCGCATGAAGTTGTTGAAGGATCGCCTCAGCAGGAAGAAGGCATCTACAGCGATCGACGCAGTCTGCAGGCACCGTTGCCGGCAGTTCGGGTGGGATCTCTCGTCGAAACCTATTCAAAGACAACCGATTCCAGGCCAGCCTTTGCAGCAGGCACTGTGGACGCTCGGTATTTTAATCGCCTTGACCATACCGCGTTGCTGCGTCTTACGATCGATATCGCCGACAGCGTTCCATTCCAGTTTCGGAAGTTTGGCCCGGGGCTGACCTTTACTGAATCCCGCGCTGACAATCGAAAGGTGTTCGTTTGGGAAACAGCTGAGTCTCTGGGAATCGGCGACTTCGAAGCAACGCCGCCGTCAGACATCATCCAGGGAACAATGGTCGCCTATTCCAATGCTGAATCGTGGACCAGTGTCGTTCAGGCTTACTCAGAACTCATCGGATCGCGCCTGAATTCTGAAGCATTGGAATCTCAGGTTGCGAAGATTCTGGACGGCGAACAGGACACAACCAGGAAGATCGAGCGTTTATTGACATTTGTGCAGCAGCAGGTTCGTTATACAGGTTTGCTGTTCGGGGACGGCTCGATCGTTCCGACAAATCCAGACGAGACGCTTCGTCGGCGATATGGCGATTGCAAAGATCAATCGGCTCTGCTGATTGCGCTGTTGCGTACTGCCGGCATCGAAGCCAATCCGGTGCTCATCAAAAGCTCGCTGGGGCGCGATGCCTTGTCCGAACTTCCCGGACTGGGTGCGTTCAATCACATGATTGTTCACGTTGGTGGCAAACAGGAATACTGGGTTGATCCGACTGCGACAACGACCCCGCTGGGAGAACTTCCCGTCACCGATCAAAATCGTCAATGCCTGATCATTCGATCCGGGGAAACATCGTTGCGCCGATCACCGGGTTCGGTCGCGGCTGACAACGGCGTACTGCGCGTCCGTGAGATTCATGTTGTGGATCAGGGCGAATCAACCATCAAAGAAACGACGACCTACCTTGGCACGCTGGCTGCGATGCTTCGTCAGCTGGTAATCTCGAATGGCGAGCGTGAATTTCAATCGTCATTCAGCGAGCGTGCGAAGGAACGGCTGTTTGCAAAATCCAGTGGCCCATTGGAATCCAGTTCCTTCCGTGACTTATCCAGTCCATTGGAAGTCTCCGTGACGTGTACCGGAACGGAGCTGGCCTCAACGGGTACGCACCAGTGCGAACTCACGCTGCTCCTGGGAATTATCTTTCAGGGGCTTCCGGAAGAGCTGCTTGATACGCGGCCACTGATGGATGATGCTGAAACTGCAACATTCATCAATGACCCGTTCTCGAAAGCCTCCGAAACTCTGTCAGAAGGGAAGCAACGCCCACGCCAACTTTCACTTGCACTCAATCCACCACAGGTCACGCTCCTGACGCATCGAATTCACTGGCCGAATGGATTCGAGGTCTCTGACGCACCACGCTCCGGAACAATCAAAATTGGCGACGGCTATTTTCGAACCACTTTCCGCACGGACGATAACGGAGTGTTTATCGCCGAATTCGAAGTGAGTACCGGCGACAGACAATTGACGCCGGCTGAAGTGCATCAGTGGCAATCCCTGTATCGCGACATCGTGGCCGAAAATCCTGATGCGGAGTACCAGCTTAAGCTGACTGCGGTCAGTTCGGCCAGGAAGAAACTGGAAGTTGGCAGTGTGAAGCTGGCATTCCGGGAACTGCAGCGTCGGATTGAACAAGAGCCAGACAATGTGAGTCATCACATTCGCCTCGCGGAAAACTATGCAGATGCCGGCTTCCATGCGATGGGACGAGACGTGGCCTTAAAGACCATGCGTCAGTTTCCCGAATCAGCGGCAGCCTGCGATTCTGCAGCAAAGATCTTTCTGACGACATCGTCGCTCGAAAGAAAAGCCGCACACGCAGACCATGAGCAGTCTGTCGCCTTTGCAAAAAAGGCCGTCGCCCTGGATCCGGCGGACTTCAACTACAAGTTCACACTTGCGGCAGCGATGCAAACAACAGCGTCCGGATTTTTGGCAGACAAAGCGACTCTGCTGGAATGTGCAGCCCTGGTCAGGACTTCCGAATCGACGCTGCTGCCCAAGGGCCACGGATTCGTTTTGCAATATTTATACAGCGCGGGCGAATACCAGGAAGTTGTCAACTACTTCGACAAGTACTCGCCAGGTCACGATCTTCTCCACTACAAGATTGCTGCGCTGTGCATTTTAGAAAAGCTGGACGTCGCGCTTCTGCAGCTCAACAAGGCACCAGCACCCGATGTGGCGACGATCGTGGTGTTGACAATGCAGGATCTCACCCTCGCTCGCGAGTATGCGCGGATACCACAGTTCCTGACGGTCGTTCAGGATGACTTTAACCTTGCACTGTCAACCAGCCATTTGACGATTAAGATGGCATCACAGCCACGACGCTACGAAACAGTGTTGCAACCGGAAACTGATCCGATTGGGATTGTGCAACGGCTGATCGTCAACAGGCTCACCAAATCCGACTTCTTTGGATCGACGGACAAATATTTGCATCAGGCCGTGACTCGCGAAGAGTCGAGTTGTATGGATATCGTGCGGATACCTGGAGACACGAACGACGTGACCGTCCTGCGGGCGATGGATTCCACTGCAGACGCTGTGTCACAGATTCTGTTCACAAAATCCGGAACACCTGCGTCCGGATTCAAAGTGAAGGCCCGCATCTTTCCGTCTTGTGAAGTTGATTTCTTCCTGGCCTCTGTCGATGGAAAGCTGAAAGTGCTGACCACGAACCAGAGTATTGAAGCTCTGTCGGAAGATGCCCTGCTGTTCCTGAACAAGGGGCAATTGCTTCAGGCTCGCCAGTGCGTTGCGTGGGCGGCAGAAGAATTGGCTGGAAGTATAGATTCCGACAACGTGTTCACAGGCCACCCTTTGGCCAGAATCTGGACTAAAAACGATGCCATGAACGCCAATGCCTATCGAGTTCGCTATGCAGCGGCGATGATTGCAAAACCGGACAAATTTCCAGAAGCTGTCAACGTGCTGTTGGATATGCGCCGACGCGTAAGACCACCTGAGCAAATTCAGATCGACCGCGCGATTGTGGATTTCGCATGGGCGGGTAAACGCTGGAAGGATGGAATCAGTGCGGTTGATCGCCTGATGCGGTATCAACAGGGACTGGACGAATACTGGCGAATTAAGGGACGCATGCTTGTCCACGACAGGCAGTTTCCACAAGCCATTGCATTCGCTGAGAGCCGACTGAAGGCGAATCCGGAGGACTACGTTGCGATGAAGCTCAAGGCAGACGCCCAAATTGGACAGGGCCGTCTTGACGAGGCCGTAAAACTGAAACGCCTGGCGTGTGAAAATCCACAGGCAACGTATGCAACGTACAACGAAGCCGCCTGGACCGCACTGCTGGCTGGTAAGCACGATGAACGAACATATGCTGATGCTGCTGTGGCCGCCCGATTGTGCAGCTTTAGGGACGGACACGCGATGCACACCCTGGCCTGCGTTTGTGCCGAGATGGGCAAAGTGGAAAGCGCACTCATCGCGTTAAAAAGCTGCATCGACATGCACCCTCACAAGGCGGCAGAAGCTGACGATGAATACGTACTCGGACGCGTTGCGGAACAAATGGGAATGCAGGATCTTGCCAATTTTTACTACGACCGTATCGTGTCTGCCGGCAGAGTTCCGGAGCCAGACAGCGCGGCATCTCTCGCAGTCAAACGGCGCAGCAAGCTGAAGACAGTGTCGCTGCAATCGAGTCCGAACTGACCGTAATCCGCCGCAGCGTCCACCGCGTCACACCAGCGTGTGTCCTCGTTCCAGGGCTGGAGCCCTGGAACGCATTGTTCGGAGGCTCCTGCCTCTCGGCGTCAACAGCGGAGGCAGGAGCCTCCGGGGCAGTGTGTTCCGAGGCTGGAGCCTCGGAACAAGTATGCTCTTCACGCAGCGTACATTGATCGGTGCCAGGGAACAAATCCGGCGGGTGGAAACGAGTCTGGCCGATTTTTCGTTCGTAGGATGGACATTCCTGTCCGTCCCGACGTTGGATCGTCCGAAGAGCAAACGTCGCTTGACCAGCTGCGACGACCATCTATCGCGTGCCACGCACATCGTCATCGTTTCCAGTGATGGAGATCATCGCACGTCGTTCGTTGGAGGATGTGCTCGTCTCGAGAAATCCGACGCTGCCATCGACCCAGGCGACGTTGGTGCCGCCGGGATGCGAAGTTTTGAGTTTCGTGCCAAGGTCCAGGACGCTTTGTTCGTCGGTATCCTGGGGAGACATCCACGGAACGGCTCGGTCTTTGCTCATGTCGATGAGCATCAGTGTGTCGCCTGGCTGATCAGTGACCTCATCGAAGTTCCTCGGTTTCGTGGCACGAAAGAAGCTGTTGGGTGAGACGATCGCCAGGTACGTGGTCAAGTTCGTGTAATGATCCGCTGATGGGCAACTGTAGACTCGGACATACGACTTGAAGGCTTCTGCATTGACCGGGTCGTTCCATGGTTTGGAGAAATCGATCTGCTCGTAGAGTTCTCGTTGATCGACATAAGGGAGGATCACTGTCCTCCAGCTGTGAAGCGGTTTGCCATCAGAATCCACTGTATATGCGGGAGGGAAATTGCCTTGATGGTTTGCGGCGTAGTTGTGCAGGGCCAGTGCAATGTTTTTGAGGTTGTTTTGGCATTCGTTGCGACGCGAACCACGACCCGGGCTTTGGATG
>JBBQSE010000542.1:0-5501 GCA_038214195.1 Planctomycetales bacterium | reverse complement strand
GAAACTCAACTCTGGCGACGACGGCTGCTGCATCCCGAGACCATCCGCGCCTCGGAAATTGAACACTGGACACAGCGAGTCCGCGAATTTGACAAGCGTCAACGCTCCGGACCGGAATTCATCATCGGCCGCGCACTCCTCGCCGTCCACGACTACGACAACGCCAGTACCAGTCTCCTCTGGATGCCACTCGTGGCCCCGCTCGATCCGCCGACGACGGCGGCCTGCACTCTTGAGGCGATCGGAGCGTTAAGACTATCGGGTCGCCTTGCGGAGGCCGCACATTTGCAGCAGGTGCTTGATCAATCGAAGCCCGGCAAATGATTCTCCGAGCTGGCTTAAACGGGATGTCGCGAGGCGAAGAAGCTGGATCAGGATAATGCCGTCATTCATTGAACCCTACAAATGCAACTATTGCCGAGCAAACCGCAACACCGCAGCAACGCATTTGCGCACTTGAGTACCAACGTTACTACAATGACGCTCAACAACACTCGGGCGAATTCCACCGAAGAGCGACCAAAATGATGATAGAACGAATGCGTCTTCACCTTCTCGGCACCATTATTGCGTTGACAGCGCTGCCTGCGGCTGCTCAGGAATTTGACCTGCAGCCGCCCGGCGATCGTGAATTCGTCAGCGACAAAGCAGGGATGCTCGATGAGGCGTCAATCACGCACATTAAATCGGTGTGCGACAAACTGCTCACCGACAAGGCCACTCCGATCATTGTGGTCACAATCGATTCGATGGCTCAACACGGTGGTGCGAACATGCCGATTGAGACCTACGCCGCTCTACTGTTCAATCAGTGGCAGATCGGTCATGCGAAACTGAACGGGCAGGATTGGAATACTGGCATCCTGTTGCTAATTTCCAAAGGCGATCGGGCCGCCCGAATTGAACTGGGAGCTGGCTGGGGACGCACTGAGAACCAGACCTGCCAGCAGATCATGAACGAGTACATCATTTCACAATTCAAGCAGGGGAAGTTTTCAGCGGGTATTGTCGCTGGAGTCGATGCACTCGACAAGATGGCGCGCAAGCTGGACCTGCCAACTCGACCTCGATCGGCTGCTGAGTACATCGTGCCGATTGTCTTCGTCGGTCTTGCTGTCTTCACGGCGATTTCGTTGTATCGTCGAGGCTCGAGTGGCTGGGCCTGGTTGATGTGGGGCGGAGTCTTCGTGGCCGCCTGGTTTATCTTGCGCACCATTGCCCAAAGCCAAAGCAGAAGCGGGGGAGGCGGGTTCAGTGGCGGTTCATTCGGTGGTGGCTCGTCCGGCGGTGGTGGTGCCTCCGGTTCATGGTAAGGAAATAGTACAGTGCAAAAAGCGTCTGAAATCGTCAACGCCGAACAGCGTGCCCGTGTGGAATCGGCGGTATCGGCAGCGGAATCGAAAACCTGTTGCGAAATCGTCCCTGTTGTTGCAACATCGTCCGGCCGTTACGACCGTGCCGAAGATCTGGTCGGCCTGTGGTGCGCGATGCTCGGAGCGATTATCACATTTCTGACGTTTCCCGGTCCGAGCGACCAGGGCACATGGGGCGGCATTCCACTGTGGGGACAAGTCGTGCTGTTGGCCGTCGTGATGCTGCTGAGCTTCATCGTCGGCGCGGTACTGGCAGATCGATTTCATTGCCTGCGTCGCTTGTTCACACCTCGACAGCACATGCAGGAAGAAGTCAACCTGCGAGCCCGAGAGCTCTTCTTTGATCGTCGCGTTCACCACACTGCCGGAGCGTCAGGCCTGTTGATTTTTGTATCGCTCTACGAACGCACGGCTGTGGTCCTTGGCGACCGCAGCGTCGTGGAAACTCTGGGCGAAAAATTTCTCAATGAACTTTGCCAACGACTAACTACCAGCCTTCGCAGTCATGACGTCGCCACCGCAATCTGCGACACGATCAACCACGCCGCAACCTCACTCCAATCCGCGCTGCCTCGCCTGTCCGACGACGTCAACGAATTGCCCGACGCGCTGGTATTGCTGGATTAAGCAATTGTAGACGGACCAAGCGCAGCGCCGTTTCGGCAGGCTTAGCGGTCCGAGCACTCATCGTCCATTCAGCGGCTGGAGCATGCCCAAGTTAGCAAAAAGCGAACGGAGTGCTGCCGTCCACCAAAATTATTTTTATGCGAACCGATTTTTTCGTGCGGTGTCTACCACGAAACTTCGATCAGAGGTTTTACTTTACCCTGCCCCATGTGTCGGCGAATGCCGGGGCTGGAAACAATGGCTGCACCACCGAGTTCTGCAAGTCTGCGAACTCAGGCGCTGGCAGCACAAATCCGACACACGATGAATGACAAATGAACGACTGAGGCGGGCGATCGTCGTGGAAGCGGCGAGGCTGATGTATTCGCGGAATCAGACAGAGTATTATCGCGCCAAGCTCAAGGCTGCGAAGCGTCTGTGCAAGGGTTGGGTGAAGCCCGCCGAGTTGCCCACGAACGCGGAGATCCGTGATGAGATTCAGCGGATGGCCAATCTCTTCGAAGGCCCTTCCCGCTTTGATCGGCTCCGCGATATGCGAGTCGAAGCGTTGCGAGTCATGCGATTGCTCGCTCGATATCGTCCAAAAATCATCGGCAGCACATTGACCGGGCATATTCGTCACGGTTCCGATATCGACATTCATGTTTTTGCAGTTTCATCGGAGGGCATCGAATCTTGTCTCGACGATGCTGGCTTCGACTATCACGTCGAACGCAAAGTTGTCCGCAAGCATGGCGAAGAACGCGTTTTCACGCATATCCATATTCGCGATCGATTTCCGATTGAACTGACGATGTACGCTCCGGACAAGGCGTCGTTTGCCTTCAAGAGTTCCATCACCGGCAAGACGATCGAACGAGCGACGCTGCCGGAATTTGAACAGTTCATGCAGAGGGAATATCCCGACACCGATCTGGAAAGCGAAGTGCTTGCCGCTGAAGCTGCCATTGACCGGTTTCAGGTCTATCGTTCATTGTTGCTCCCGCTGGCCAGTGTGATGCAGGGCAAGACACATCATCCGGAAGGTGACGTGCTTTACCATCTGCTGCAATGTTATGTGCTTGCCGTGGATGAATTGCCGTACGATGAAGAGTTTCAATTGGCTGCACTGCTACACGATGTGGGCAAAGGGCTTGATGCCAATAATCATGTGGGATCAGGACTGGAAGCACTGGAAGGCCATATTACGGCTCGCACAGCCTGGTTGATCGAACATCACATGGAGGCCCATCAGATTCGGGAACGGACAATTGGCTTTCGAGCTCATCAAAGACTCAAAGCATCGCCCGACTATGAAACGTTGTTACTGCTAAGCGACTGCGACCGCAACGGGCGCGTCCCCGGCGCGCAGGTGCCGGAACTGGACGATGTCTTTGACTCGCTGCGAGAACTGGCGAAAACGTGCGGTTAGAATTTCTCGAACCGCTTCGATGCACTGAGAACGTCGATGTCGGTAGCAGCGATGTCGGTCGGATTCGCATTGCGTCGTCTCGTTCGCTGAGAATTAAGGTCCGCCGATTTCGCTGCAGCAACTCGCCGAAACGCAACTTTGGCGACGACGGCTGCTGCATCCAGAGACCATCCGCACTTCGGACATCGAGCACTGGACGCAGCGAGTCCGGGAGTTTGACAAGCGTCAGCGGTCCGGGCCGGAATTCGTCATCGGCCGCGCACTGCTCGCCGTCCACGACTACGACAACGCAAGTACCAATCTCCTCTGGATGCCAATCGTCGCCCCGCTCGATCCACCCACGACGGCGGCCTGCAAAGCAGTTCCCTGAATGTACTCCTCACGCTCCGCCGTGAGGGTTTTCCGGCTCGCCACTCTTGATGAATCGCTCTCGTGCTCTGTCACCGTTGGAATGATGGATCGGTTGGCCGGGGCTGGACTGAGCTCTCGTCTCATTTCCATTGTTCAAATGCGGTGCCGTGCCGAATGAGCAGAGACGCGTTCATTTGCTGGAGAAACGGAATTTTCCAAAATTGTGCGGTCAATGGCGGTTTGGGCGTCGTCTCTGGACAATACCCAATCCACAAGGCGACCGCCGGTCTGGAAAACTGGCTCGCCGCCGATCAGACATCGCCCAGCATGGCCGCACAGAAATACGAGCCACAAGTGCAACTCGCCAATGCGCTGATGGAACTTCCCGATGATCAGCGGGAAGTCGTGATACTTAAACATTTGCGAAATCAAACGCTCCAGCAAATCGCCGAGGAAACGGAACGCACGGTTGCCGCCGTCGCTGGCCTACTCCGCCGCGGACTCGCTAAGCTGCGCGAGGTTATGGAGCAGGAATGATCCTTAAATTGTACTGCTCACGCTCCGCCGTGAGCCGAGTTGTCTTGCGCTTTGTTCGAAACCGCCGATATCGAATTCTGGTTCCTAACTATTGGCTAAAATCCATCACGGCGGAGCGTGATGAGCACGATGTACTCCTCACGCTCCGCCGTGAGGCATGTTGGTCAACAAGGCTACCAATCCATGTCCACATCACATCCTCCTGATCACAACATCAAGCTCGACGCCTCCATCGCCAAGTACCTTAATGTCGTCAAAGTCTCATAAACGTGGGTGGCTCTTTTTATCGCAGTCCGAATACCGCCAGCGAACAGCTCACGCCAGGTCAACAGACTGCGTCTTGCCAATTCTTCCAACAACTTTTGTCGCACGTGTCACTCTACTGTTCCACCCACTCCCTGAGTGGCTTGCCGACACCTTTTTTTCGGATTGAGGCGAGGGTATGGATGCCGTCGGCGTAGATGACGTTTCCCGTTTTCAGGTCCCATAGCGCTGACGCCGAACCCTGGCTCCATTCTTCCTGCGTGTGATCGGCGAACATCCATTCCCAGTGCTCTGGATTCGGCAGAAACAGCAGCAGTGATTCAAATGGACGATCTTTCTCCAGACGCTGCCGCCACTTCGGGCCAGGTTCCAAACCGAGCAGGAAGGGAAGCATATAGACCACTCTGTGGTCGCTTGACCAATCCTTAAACCGGGATCGTAATGCGTCCAATGGAAAAACTGTGAAAGGAAACGTCAGATCGTATGCGCCGAGCCATTTCGGCTCTGCAGTTGCCTCAGCGGACTTCGCAACATGAACCGGCCCCACAAGTTTGAAGTCATTCCGTGTTTCGGCGACGCCCGCAACGCCGGTTGCTGCGAGACTATCGACCAGATTCACCTCCAACGCCTCCGATGCGAGATGAGACTGTATTCCAGCAAGCATCACATCGCTTCGCCAACCTGGCTCCATCAAGATTGAATCGCGGGCGCGGGCGAGGTCGCGGGCGAGGGCGAGGTCGCGGGCGAGGGCGGGGTCGCGGGCGAGGGCGCGGGCGAGGTCGAGGGCGCGGGCGAGGTCGAGGGCGAGGTCGAGGGCGAGGTCTTGGATCACGACCGCCGCCGCCCATCCGCCCCGCAGTTGGTCTTCTGCCAACCGGGGCATGCGTGCCGCCAGTGACCAGGCCCGAGGAGCAACCGCTCCTTCCAATGGCGGCAAC
>JBBQSE010000541.1:0-5563 GCA_038214195.1 Planctomycetales bacterium | reverse complement strand
GGCCCGTTGTTGTGGGCCGTGACTGTGTACACCAGATTGCCCGCGCCGCTGCCCGCGATGATCAGATTTGCGTTCTCCGTCTTCGTCACGGCAATATCGACGCTGCGATCCACGTTTGTTGTTTCTGTCGCTGTGTCATTGCCCGGAACGGCATCAACTTCGACTTCGTTCACTGTGGCGAGGGATGCAGTATTGGTAATAACCAGGTTGTCAGCCGCCGTGGCTCCGACCGTAAGTGTCACGGTCAACGTTTGTGACGTGCCGGACGCCAGCGCCCCGATCGTCCAGATTCCCGTCATCGAATTGAACGTGCTGCCTCCGCTGCCGACTGCCGACACAAACGAGACACCCGCTGGCAGATTGGCGGCAATCACACCAGTGTCGCTGATGGTCAAACCGGTGGCATTTCCTGGCCCGGAATTCAACGCAGTCACGGTGTAGACCAGATTGCCGACTCCGCTGCCCGCAATGACCGGATCGACGTTGTCCGTTTTCGTCACGACGATATCCACGGTCGTAAAGACGCCGAAGTCGAGACTCAGATTCGTGTTGGCATCCGTATCACCATCGTTCGTCGGTTCAAGTCCGTTTGTCAGCGTAACCGCCAGCGAAACAATCGCGCCGCTGAGTGGGTCGCCGTTGTCATCGTTGTTTGTTGAGTTGACGTCCGCATCCGGAGCAACGCCATTGCCAGTGCTTGACTGGGAATTCTCCAGGACAGCGCTAGCGGCAAAATTGCTCGCGTCGATCCGGACGATATAATCGCCCGGGAACAAGTTTCCGAATGAATACAAGCCGCCGCCCGCAGTTGTTGTCGTCGCAATCTGCAGATCTATGCCGCTGTCAAATGTGTTGTTGCCGTTGGTGTCTTGGAAGAGTGTCATCGCGACGCCGTTGATGCCCACTTCGGTGGCGGAGTTGAACTGGCCGTTGTTATTTCCGTCGTTGAATACCAAATTCCCCAGCGTCATCGGGATGAAGTTGGCGAAGTTCGCCGTAAAGCGAGTTGGAGCCTGAGACCGTAGCAGGTCAGTAATCGTTGCGGTCGTCAGTACGGGGGCCTCTGTCAGGAATTCAATTGCTCCCACGCTGGAAAAATTCGCACCTGTTCCGGTTGTCGTGGCAAACGATGCGTATGGGATGTAGAGGGAATCGAGTGCCGTTGCGGGCAATGCGATGGTTGCTGTCGATGAGTTGCCGGGACCGCTGTGAACGATCAGCGTCAGCGTCACTGCCTGGCTGGTCCCGATGGCAAATGCAAACCCTGTTTCCCCGGCGGCCGTCAAATTTGCTCCGCCAAGTCCGGACGGAGCCAGCGTCGTGGCGTTATTATCCGTGCCGTCCCAGACGACCTTTGAACGTCCGGACGCTCCGAAGTTGGCGTTGTAGTTAAGTTTCCCTGGAAACGCCCCATTGTTGGCCTCAAATGCCACGCTGCCCAGCGTCGCGGTGACTTCCATATCGCGTTCGCCGCCAATGGCTGTGGCCGACGCTGCGAAGGAATTAACGGTCGCTGTGATCGCCGCGTTTGCAAGCAGATTCTGTCCGATGACAGGCTGTGTGAAATCATCGATCAACACGCCCGGTGTGCCAAGCGCGTCAGCGGGTGTGATCACCACGGTCACGACATTTTCGCCGGGATGCTGGATGTAGCCCGGAACCGCCTGCTGACGCACGAAGTACCGGCCTGCGGCGAGATCCGGAAATGAGTACTGTCCTGACGCATTTGTGATGGCCGTGCCCAAAGACACGTCGTCAGCTCCACCATTGTCAAATATCAGGTTGCCGCCGTCGCGGAACAATTCCACCGTCACAGGATTCAGCCGCGGATCTTCGCCCGTGAGTCCGTTGTCGGAGACATCATTGAAGACAGTTCCCTGAATAAGGCCCAAAGTGTCCGCCGCCAGCAGCACGCGCGTCTCAAGGAACTCAGCTGTTGAGACGCGAATCTGACGTTGCAACCGTTTGCGTTTTTTTCGCTCTTTGAAAATCCCCGCAATTCCGGAAAGCCATTGCTTCTGAGTCATGTGTCTTCCTCCCTGAATGATTCTGAGTGTAAATCAAGATGTTGGCCCGCCCGCTTCGCGATTGCCTCGAAGCATCCCGCCGCGAAGTTTTGCCGACGTTGTTTCGCCCGACAATTCGGAGCCTACCAGGATTTTTCGAGGCCCAGCGTAATTCCCTGAGCGAGGAAACCCGTTTGATTGAAGCGTGCTTCCGGGCGAAGTGCGCCAGTCAGCGGCACTTGTTCCGGCGGCAGCAGCCCGGGATTCACAACCGGATCGATCTGGTTCGGGCCTCGCAGAACATTCCCCCAGTACAACAGACTGTAGCCGACCGAAAACTTCCAGCTGTTGCTCAACTGATAACCCAGCGCCACGTCAAATTGGGGAACGAGCGTAAAGCGATTCCGTTCCCACGATCCCGAGTTTGTACGTTGTGCAAGTAAGCCGCCGGAAGATATCGTTGTGACGCCGCTTTGATTGACTATCGTCTGGCCATAGACGTCAAGTTGCTGTTTTGTCGATCCAATTGCCAGACGCGCCCCGCCGTCGAGGCTCCAGTTTCCACGCTGGCGCGATCCGAACAGTCCCAGTTCGCAGCCCCAGAACTGGTTCTTCGATCGGAATGAATCGTAAATCTGGAACTGGTCTCCGTTATCGACGCTTGTGAGCCGTTCGGTGATCCCAATCGAGTCTTTAAGATTGATGTAACGTGGGCCAATCTGAAATCCCATCGTGCAGCTTCTCGGCCTGCAATCCCAGCATTCACCGCAGCCATCGCCGCAACCACCGCCCTGATCACAGTCCTGACAGAAGATTTGACGGTAATGAATGGCGGATGAGTACAGTCGCGTTTTTGCGTCCACATCAATTGCGCCCGTGATCAAACCGGGGAAAGCCACCAGTTGCGAATCATTCAAACCGGTCTCCGCATTCACGAACGGTCGAGCCAAAATCGGATTGCCTGTGGAATTGTCATGAAAACCGGCATGTCGCGTGCCAAGGACAAGAAACTCAGTATCAATGCCGCTCATGCCACAATCATCAGCGTAGATTCCGCCACGCATGCGGAATCCCCCGTTCGTCCCGTTGAAGATCGAATCGCCACCATAAAGTGTCTGCGTTCCCGGGCGTCCGAGCACACCCGCATCCATCTGCTGCGTGCCTGGTTCGCTCGTTGTCACAAGCGGGGGCAAATTTATGGAACTTGTGCGCCAAATGAGAGCATCCACTCGAAACCACGCCGGTGCGACAGTGCCGCAGGGACAACACTGCTGGCAAACAGATGGTCCGCATCCGCTGGAACAACTATCACAGCCGCCGCAGTCCGGTTGATTTCCGCAGGCGTATGGTCCGCAGGGACTCGACATCATTTGCTGACAGGGTGCTTGCCAATCGGAACCTGCGTAAGGCATCTGCGGTCCGGGAGCATAATTGTATTGTGGAGCAAAGACGTTGGAATCGCATGTTTGGCAGGAATTGTCGTACCAGGCCGGCGCGTTCGCCCCCTGCTGAATCGGTCCACACGAACCACACGTCGATAGCTGTTCGGTAAACGGCATCTGCCCGAAGACGCTGATTGTCGGCGTCAGCGAAATGACGAACATCAGCAACCATTTTGGACCACGCCAAACTGTTTTCATCACACCAATTCCTTTGTGAGTCGGCTTCTTCGTTCAGCGGGTTAGTAGTGGCTGCATCACTCAAACGTCAACGCCCAAAACTCGTGAAACAGAGCCTCTGGCAGGAACTGCCTGAATGCAGAAATCTCAGTTCCGGACTGCCACAGGTTTACGAGCAATATGAATCATGGTGTCTCGGAGACAGGCAGTTTTCGCTTCAGTTTCATGATGGCAGACTGCTCGAATTTCCGTCGATTTGTTAGGATGCCGTCTTTCACTTCAGAAACGTCTCACCGAAAGAGGACTCATGCCCATCGAAGTTCGCTGCCAGTGCGGAAAGAAACAAAACTCACCAAGGCTGAAGGACAGGGCCGTCTTTATCTGGCGGATTCCGGCAAGCGAATCAGCATTCTGAATCTGCAGAACGAATCGATCTTCGTCAACGGCAACGACCTGTTGGCGCTGGAACAGACCATCGAGTGGGACATCAAAATGATGCACAGCATCGCCGGAATGATGGCAGGCGGACTGTTCAACGTAAAACTCACCGGCACTGGCATGATCGCCATTACGTCCCACTTCCAGCCGATGACACTCCGCGTGACCCCCGATCAGCCGGTCACGACAGATCCAAACGCCACCATCGCCTGGTCCGGCAATCTGATGCCGGAATTCAAGAAGGACATTTCGCTCAAAACCTTCTTCGGTCGCGGCAGCGGCGAATCCATTCAAATGCACTTCCGAGGAAATGGCTTTGTTGTGGTCCAGCCGTTTGAAGAAGTTTATTTCCAGGCGAAGTGATGTGCGATCTCATCTGGGACGGGATGAACGATTGACGCAGATTCACGGGAAGGTGAATGACGAGATTGTGTAAGGCGAGCGGCAGATTGAGATTTACCGCCAGGGACGCAGATCTGAGGACAGATCTGCCTACTTTGACAGCGCCAGTTTTGGCGAAAACCGAGCATTTTTGCAGCCCGAAGCGTGAGCGAGGGATTGTGCCTAACTCGGTCCCTCGCTGACGCTACGGGCTACTACTTCGGATAAAGTGGCGCTGTCCAACTACGTAACCCGACCTGTCCCAGGTCGGGTTCCAAGTGTATGGATCAAATAGTTCGTAAATCATTTCCTGCCGATCGCCTAAGCGATAGGCCGACCGGACGGCTGTCAACAATAAAATGCGAGTGCTCAGAAAATCTCCTCCATTGCAATTGCTGCCCATTCCCGGCGACAATACGTTTCTTTGCTCCGCCCCCTACTTCCCGCCTTTCCAAGGCGAACGGCAGAAAACGATTTGTCCGGAGTAGGACGGGCACTTCTGCCCGTCAGGGTCTGCGACGGCCAGATGTGCCCGACCTGCGGTAAATATTTTTTTTCGCTCGCCCAAGTGCAGGTTCTGAGAATGCTCGTACTTCGCCCCGCCAAATTCATGTTGAGCGTCTTCCTCAGCGGTTCCATCCTGCTGTCATGGACGGCCTTCGTTGATCCGCCACTGGTCGCCGCACCGGATGAGTCCTCCAAAGAGAAAGCGGCGGATGCAAACGCAACGTTCTTTCACGAGAAGGTGCTGCCGCTGCTGGAGTCGCGGTGCTTTGAATGTCATGGGCCGGATAGTGAATTCAAAGGGGATCTGAATCTGAGTTCACGAACGACGGCGCTGACGGGTGGTGAAACCGGCCCGGCGCTTGTTCCGGAGGACCCCGACGAAAGTCTGCTGATGCAGGCCGTGCGGTACGAAGGCCTGGAAATGCCACCTCGCAGCCGGATGCCTGATGAGGAAGTCGAGATTCTGCGGCAGTGGATTGCCGACGGAGCCGTCTGGCCGGATGACGGAGAACCAAAGCCCACGCCGACCGCGAAGGCGGCGTTTCCTCTCGAAGAACGCATCGCGTCGCACTGGGCCTGGAAGAAAATCGAACGACCAGCGATCCCGGAAGT
>JBBQSE010000540.1:0-5564 GCA_038214195.1 Planctomycetales bacterium | reverse complement strand
GAGAAGGTCGCTGCCTTCGAAACGGCCAAAAAGAACCCTGGCAACCGGCGAATGGCGACGGTCACAAGTGTCTACTCAGTCGATCCGAACGTGCGAACGGCCGAAGACATTGTCGCAGCCTTGTTTCGTGACGAGCCTGATGAGAACGCGGCCAGGCAACCACGACCGAAGCCGCAGAACAAAAACACAACGGCACACTTTCCGAAACGCGCCGAGGATGGAGAGGGAGGCGACGTTGCGATCAGTGGCATTCATGTGGGCCTGGCCTGGATCGCGGCGCAAGTGTTGGCCCGTCGTCGCCGTGGGCAGGTGCTGATCGCGTTGATGGATGGTCAGGAAAGCCTGTGGAAAACCATGCTGATCCATTTTACCTTTGGTGCTCGGACGGTTCCGATTCTGGACATCCTGCACGCATTGTCTTACGTCTGGAAAGCGGCAAATTTGTTCGAGAAGGAGGAGCAAGCCAGGCGTTCCTTCACCCGAGAACGATTGTTAAAAATCCTTCGCGGTGAGGTGGCCGGTGTGATTCAAGGTCTGCGAAATCTGGGAACCCGCCGGGGCCTCAAAGGAGAAAAACTCAAGACTCTCCGTCAAATATGTGGCTACCTTGAAAAGAACTCGGATCGCATGCGATACGATGAATATCTTCGTCGAGGCTATCCCATCGCTTCCGGAGTAATCGAAGGTGCCTGCCGTCATCTTGTGAAAGATCGTATGGAACGCAGTGGCATGCGTTGGACGCTCGAAGGGGCACGTTCGATGCTGAATGTTCGGGCAGCCTTTCAAAGCGACCACTGGCGAACTTTCCTGAATTGGCACATCGAACACGAAGTCTCCCATACCCACCCAAATCGATACTTGCTGCAAGACTACACGCCACAAACACTCGCATGTTGACCGGCGGAACGCCGGTTACACCCGAATCGTAATGACCGGCCTCAGAATTAATCTGACAGTCGAGTCTGCCCCTGAAAAAAAGTATCGCAATACGGCGACATTCTACTTTTTAAAAGAATCGCAAAAGAATCTCAAAAGGGAAAGAATCGCAAAAGGAGACATTCTACTTTACATTGGATTTGGCATTGGTTAGGCCGCTTCGATGCCCCGAACATCCAGAGCACTCGCGGTGGTTTTGTGTACCATGTCCTGAACAGGGGTAACGGGCGCGGTGACGTCTTTCACTCGGATGATGACTTCGCCGCGTTTGTGAGTCTCATGCGGGAGGCTCACGAGAAAGTGCCAATGCGGTTGACGGCGTTTTGCCTGTTGACAGTACAATAAGGGGACATTCTACTTATCCATTAAAGCACAATGTCCAATGTCCCCTTTTCCTTTTGTTCTTTTGTCACTCTGGTCGATGTCGCGCGAGTCCTCAGATTTCATTTCCGGATCAACACCCATCTTCAGGATCTCCGAAGTTAATGTCACGTACAGTTTGAACACAACTACTGCACTGCGAACGCATCCGCAACAAGTCTTTTCGTCGGCGTGTCCATTACTCCTCAGAATCTTCGAGCAGTCTGCGGCGTTGTGTCTGTCAACCGAAGACCGACTACGGCGTCGAAGACCGCCAGTCGCTTAGCCGAATTCCGGCAATCCATGCATAGTGCGCAGTGTTGCCCGTTGCCAGCACGCGGCCTTCTTCCAGAGCCGTAGCAGCAATAATGAGATCTGCATCATTTCGTGGATGTCCGTTCGTATGCGCTTCCGCCCACAGTTCGGCTGCCCGCATCAAGACGTTTGTGCTGATCTCAAAGACGTCACTACTTGCAACCGTCTGTTGAAACGCCGCCAGCCGTCGAGTGGCTCCGTTGGCCCACAGTCCACGGACGACTTCGTACATCGACATTGCGGAGAATGCGAATCGGCGGTGTCGTATCAGATAGTTCCGAGCCGTGGTGAGAACCTGTTGGTCCTTCCGTTTCAGAACTTCTGACAAAATATCGGTATCAAGGATTGCTGCATCCATGAGAATTACGGAAGGTTCCGTGTCAGATCGGCTCGGGTTTTGATGGTGGCATCCACCGCCTCAATTTCGTCATCCGAGAGGCCGTCGTAGATGCCGGTCCAGTCGTCAAGTGTCTGTGCCGGACGTTCATCGTTCACTGCCGACTGCAGGTTGATGATACTGATCAGAACCTGTTGATTGCTTTGCAATTCCTGACCGAGCACTTCTTCAAGCGCGCGACGATGCGGAAAGTCTAAGGTGGCCACATTGATCTTGCGTTCAGTTTCCATGCAGGGATTGTATCACAGAAATGACATCTTTGGCCACAGTAATCTGACAAAGCGATGAAGCCTGTCGCAACAGAAAACCGCCCCGATCGATGTGCGCGGATCTCCCGAGGCGGGCTGGCCCATCTCACGACCGCAGGCTCCGTTCCTCGTTCCGTAGGGGCAGATGGAGGGGCCGCGACTTGATACCCGAGCCGAGACAGCGGGCGAACGACTCAGCAGAATCACAAAAGGAATCAAAAAGAAAAGCTGACATTCTACTTTACATTGGGTTTGGCAACGGTGAGGCCGCTTCGATGCCACAAACATCCAGAGCATCTCGCGGTGGTTTTTTTACCATGTCCTGAACAGGGGTAATGGGCGCGGTGACGTCTTTCACGCGGATGATGACTTCGCCGCGTTTGTGAGTCTCATGCGGGAGGCTCACGAGAAAGTGCCGATGCGGTTGACGGGGTTTTGCCTGATGACAAACCATTTTCACCTGCTGTTGTGGCCGCATGAGGATGGAGATCTGAGTCGCTCGATGCAATGGCTGATGACGTCACATGTCCGGCGATATCATCGGCACTACAAGGGCAGCGGGCATGTCTGGTAGGGTCGCTTCAAGGCTTTTCCGGTTCAGTCGGACGAGCACTCTCTGGCAGTCCTGCGTTATGTCGAACGCAACCCGCTGCGGGCGAACATGGTTGAGCGCAGCCAGAATTGGGAGTGGTCCAGCCTGAAACCAACCGCTCGGAGCGGTCCCGAGGGATTGCTGTGCGACGGACCGATTCTGAAGCCCGCTCAGTGGACTCGATATGTCAACGGGATGGAAACAGCAGCCGAACTCAAGTCGCTCCGCCACAGCCTTGCTCGGGGTACACCGTTCGGCGATCCTCGCTGGCAGACGAGAACTGCAGCAGACCTCGGACTGGAATCCTCGCTTCGCCCGCGTGGCAGACCAAAACGCACGGATAAGTAGAATGTCGGGTTTTACACCTTTTACATTCCCTGAAAGGCCGCTGTCGGTCACACGCTCACAATTTCTGAAAACCCAGTTTCCGCATGGAAAAGGAGAGCTTCATGCCTTAAAGTGTTGCATGATCCCTGCGCAACTTTTGAGTCTTAGGAACTGTCCCGAATCAGATTCCGTGGGGCAGGTTTTTAACCTGCTGGTTCAGTCAGCGGCAGGTTGAAGACCTGCCCCGCTTATTTCGGGATTGTTCCTCAGTGAAACACCTTCATCACCTGATCCTCGCATACGACGATGTGCGTTCTATGACATCACCATCAAACAACGCTTTGACTCGAATCGAGAGTTCTGATTCGTCATCCTCGCAAGGGTTGTCCCACTACATCCAGGGATTGCAGAAACCCAGTGTTGCCAGCGTATTGACAGACGCTTTGAACAATGGTTCGCTCAATGCCATGAAAGCGAGTACAGCTTTGGCGGCTGACGATCGACTCAATGCAATCCTACGAGGGACGAGTGCCTATCGCTATGACGAAAAGTCGAACCCGGCGCAAGATTTTGCGGTGTTATCGTCGGGGCGCAGCGAGTCCGCTTCAGAGGCGTTGCGACGGCTGACCGCAGGCTTTTTGGAGGCAAGGTTATCGCTCCAAACGGCACTTCAGCAGGAAGAAGTGGGAGTTGGGGACGAAATTCGGCGAGTCTTCGGACTCGTGAATGCGGGCTATGTGCTCTTGATTGCGACAACTCATAATCTAATGGGCAATCGAGATCTGTCTTACAGAACGCAGCTTGATCCACTCTTTCAGCAACTCCTGGAGAATGACCAGTATCTCGGTGCGTTGGCCCCGAAATTCATCGACCTTCGCGATGCACGTGCCCCTGGTGCCAGAAGAGTAGCGTTGCGACTCTTCTTTGAAACGTTCTGCTCAGAAGCTGTTGAGCCGACGATGTATGATGAGGGCATCAGCGCCATCGTCCAGTCGATCCTGATCCGAGAATTGAGACATGTGATTGAAGATGAAGCACGGATGCCCGCCGAGCAACGTCATTTAGCGCCTTACCTGGCGGCGCTATTCGAGCAGAGGCTGCGCGACGAAATCGAAACAGCCCGCTCCAGGAATGGCAGACCTCAACCCGTACTTCAGGCTCTGCGACGTTGTCCTGGAGAGGCAAAGGGATTGATGGGAGCCGTCACCAAATTTCTGTTAGAAAGTTCTGAGTACACGGAATCGGCAGTTTCGTGTGAAGTGATGCTGAGTGTTGGATGTCTGCTTCCGGAGTCAGATACGGTCGTACAACTTGCGGAGTTGATTGAGGTCGTATCTGATCTGCCCCCGACGTTGATTCTCCTCTTTTCGTCCGCCCTGAAATTCTCTCAATACGTTGATGATCCGCAGAAGCGGATTAGTCCGCAACTCCTTCTTGAGAAAGGGATGCAGGTCTTACCGGCTCTCTCTGCAGATCAACGAGGCCGCTTGATCACTGAGGTTTTTGCTCCGCTGGATGATGCCTTTGTATGCCGTCTTCAACTGGAGCCGGATATTTGGGAGAACGCAGATTTTGAGTTCCGCGCTGAATGCATTGACTCGATCTTTGTGCCACGAATCAGGGGGCAACTGAGTGATGACTCAGCGAATCGGATTATTGACCGTGCAGCAGATCGTGCTATTGCGTCTGCGTTGCTGTTTCATCTCGAGAACTGTGATATGGCTGTGGTGATCGATGCACCGGCAGGCACTGGTGCTCCGGCTGTAGACACCAGTCTGCGCCCTGAAGGCAACGACACGCCGGAGCGCAGTGTCCGGACACTGCCCGCACTCTGTATGACCTGGCTGGTACTACAGACCGCAGCGTGTGACTTCAGCCCCGAGCGAAATACTCTTCTTGTGCGACACGTTTTTCAATGGGAAGGCGGCGTCGAATCGTTAGGGCTTGGAAGTGAAGCCGTGAATACGTTACTCCGGCGCGGTGGCTTTCCGACGATTCAACTTCTTTCAGAGCGAACAACTGCCGATGAACGACTCGCCAGGCTCCTTGGAGATTACACCCCAGCCTCAGAATCCGAGAGTGTCCTGATTCGGGAAGTGTTCGAGGAGCAGTTCATCAACGTTCTTCGCAAAGCGATCAACGAGCGCGCCGTCAGTCTGGATTCCCGTCAGGTGGCCGAGGCGGGTCAGATGGCGAAGAATGAAAGCCGGGAGGCTACTGAAAAGGAACAGAAACAGATTGCTCTTCGGGAGCGGCAAATTTCTGTTTTGCAGACAGCCCTGGAGCAACAGAGGCCATATCTGGCGACCGATCGAGATTGGGAAGCGGCGCAGGAAAGTCTTGTTGAAGCTGAAGCAGTCTTAAACGAACTTGAAGCGTTATCGCAAAA
>JBBQSE010000539.1:0-5577 GCA_038214195.1 Planctomycetales bacterium | reverse complement strand
TCCATCCCGCCTGCAGAATTGCCGGTGTGATGAGCTTGGTGCAGATGTCGCGTTCGCTGAGGTCTCGTTTTTCCACTCGGGGACTCGGACGTGAAACAATTCTGGCATGGGCAGTCGTTTGGATAGCCCGTCAGTGTACCGCCAAATCGGGACAATGTGCAGCCCTCGCATGAGTAAGGAGTACTCTTCATCAGGAATCTGGCGCTGCTGCCGCCTGGGGAACCGGTCCAGCGTGCGAAACCGCCCGCAACCCAATTGTGCTCCTCACGCTCCGCCGTGAGGTTCGCGCCAGTGCATGGAATCGCCATCAGGGGCAAACACAATCAGGGGACTGACGTTCCCCGCTCGCAGGGAACTGGCGAGCCGTCAGTCTCCGGTTTTTGCGATACTGCTTTTCCGAAATCTTCGCAGGAAAGCAAAATCCCAACTGTTTGCAGTGCAGTGCAGAAAGTGCCTTGATCGTTGCTATTCCACCGGACACGGGACGGCGTTCCAGATTTCTGCGGCGTACTCAGCGATGGTTCGGTCGCTGGAAAACTTTCCGGAACGAGCCACGTTGATAACTGCCTTGCGAGTCCATGCGTCGGCGTCAGCGTAAAGTTCGCCGAGCTTTTGCTGCGCCTCTGCGTATGACGTCAGGTCTGCCAGATGCCTGAAGTAGTCGCCCTTTTCCAGCAGCATCTCGCGAATGGGAGCAAAGAGGCCCGGTTCATTGCGGCTGAAGTGATCGTTGAAGATCAGATCGAGGGCCGCTCGAGTCTCCGGTTCGTTTTCGTAGTGCCACTGCGGGTTGTACCACTCACGACTGCTCGCGACCTGATCGGCGGTCAGGCCGAACAGGAAGAAGTTCTCTTCGCCCGCTTCCTCGGCCATCTCAATGGTGGCTCCGTCACGCGTGCCGATCGTCAACGCTCCGTTCATCATGAATTTCATATTGCCGGTGCCACTGGCTTCGTAGCCGGCCGTCGAGATCTGTTCCGACACATCAGTCGCCGGAATCAGCCGTTCAACCACTGGGCAAATCGTTCCTTTGCGGCTTGCTTCGTTTTCCGGAAGCGGTGCCGAAACGCCGCATCGTCAGCCATTGGCAGCAACCGCCGCAATTCGCAGAGATCTGTGACCCAGGCATCGCCAATCGACTCAGTGATCAATTCCGCCAAATCCCGGTTGGCTCCCAGCAGCCAGCGCCGCGGCGTGACACCGTTCGTCTTATTGTTAAATCGCTCGGGAAACATTTCCGCAAAATCTCGCACCACCCGCGTCAGCAGCAGATCGGAATGAATCTGAGCGACGCCGTTGGTGCTTTGCGTTCCGACAATGGCAAGATGGGCCATGCGAACTTGCCGAGTCGGCGTTCCTTCGGTAAGACTCATCCGTCGCACACGTTCGTAGTCGTCGGGGAAACGGTGCTCGACGTCTTGAAGAAAGCGGCGATTGATTTCGTAGACGATCTCCAGAACTCGCGGACAGACGAGCTCGAAGGTCCGCACTGGCCACTTCTCGAGCGCCTCGGGCAGCAGCGTGTGGTTGGTATAAGCCAATGTGCGGGTGGTCAAATCCCATGCCTCGTCCCAACCCAACTGCGCTTCGTCCAATAGAATTCGCATCAGCTCGGCCACAGCCATCGCCGGATGAGTGTCGTTCAGCTGGACAGCCACCTTGTCGGGAAGCGTGTTCCAGTCAGCGTTCGCACGTCGGAAGCGAGCGACGATGTCGCTCAGCGAGCAACAGACAAGAAAATACTCCTGCACAAATCGCAGCGCCTGGCCAGCCCTTGTGGAATCGTCGGGATAGAGAACGCGTGTGACCGTTTCCGCAACGACGCGTTTCACAATTGCTCCCACAAAATCGCCCGTGTTGAATTCACCAAAGTCGAAGAAGTCAGGCGACGTGGCACTCCATAGCCGCAAGGTATTGATCGTCCTGCCACTGTAGCCAACGACCGGCCGGTCGTAGGGAACGCCAAGCAGATGAGAGGCGCGCCCCTCGGTGGCGTGCAGCACGCCGTTCTCCAAAACAAACGAACAACCCAACGGGATCTTTACAGTCTCGCGCGGCCGTGCCACTTCCCACGGATCACCTTGCGCGAGCCAATGATCCGGGTGTTCGACCTGAAATCCGTTCTCGATCCCCTGCCGGAAGATGCCATATTCGTATCGCAAACCGTAGCCCATGGCCGGTATCTGCAGCGTGGCCAGCGAGTCGATGAAGCATGCCGCCAGTCGTCCCAACCCGCCATTTCCCAGACCCGCGTCCGGTTCCGACTCGACGATATCCTGCCAATCGTGCCGTGCATCGGACTGGAGCCACTCCTGAACGTCTGATTCGGCGCTGAGGTTCATCAAATTGTTGCCCAGCGTCCGTCCAATCAGAAATTCCATCGACAGGTAATAGACGCGCTTGGGATTCTCTCGGTCATACGTTTGCTGTGTCAGCAACCATCGCTGGGCGAGCAGATCACGCAGCGTACTCGCGACTGCTTCAAATTTTTCCCGCTGGCTCGCTTCGTTTATTGCAACGACATGATCCAGTACGAGGTGTTGGTCATAGTCGCGACTGCTGGAATTTCCGGAGGCAACGTTGCCAGCGCCTGGAGTTGCGGCGGATTTTGGTTTTGTTTTGCCTGTCATAACGTTTGGCCCCTGGTTTGACTGTCCAAAGTTGTTGTCTTAACTTTCCAGCTCACCATCGCCTTCACCTATGACACGAGGCCATTGGGGGTCGAATTTGGAACAGTCGAACTAGAGTAAAGTCGTTTGTACTGCACGTCAGGACTATATCTTCGCACTCACGCCTCATCGCCGATGCTGCGAGTGTAAAGCATCACTACGGAACGATCTACCACATGATAAGAATTGCCGGGTATTTCCGGTGCCTGTTCCCACGGAACGATGTCGTCCGGAGATTCAAGGGCGGTATCGACCCAGCGCCGCCACGGGCCGGCATCCACACGCGGCAATTCAAATTTCAGCGGTGCCCAATGGGCGTTGAGCATAAGATGGAAGAAAATTCCCTCGTGGCGAAGATGCGCGTGCAGCGCCAGGCAGTGTGAACTGTCGCTCCAGTCCGGCTGGTCCAGCTTCACCCCGTGCCATGTCTCATTCGCTTCAGTGAGCAGCTGAGTCAGACTTACGCGTCGGACCTCGTTTTCCGTCGTTCGCAGCACGCGGTTGGCGCACAGCAGACTGACAAACCGATGTACGTCGGCATGTTTTTCCAGATCACTCCAGTCGAACCAGCTGATTTCGTTGTCCTGGCAGTAGGCGTTGTTGTTGCCGCGCTGCGTACGGCGAACTTCGTCCCCCATTGTGATCATCGGCACGCCCAGCGACAGCAATGTGATGGTGAGAAAGTTCTTCACTTGCCGATTGCGAAGCCGCTCGATGACGGGATCGTCGGTCGGGCCTTCGACACCGCAGTTCCAGCTGCGGTTGTCGTTACCGCCGTCGCGATTGCCTTCACCATTGGCTTCGTTGTGCCTGACGTCGTAGGAAACCATATCGTTGAGCGTGAAGCCGTCGTGGCAGGTCACGAAGTTGACGCTTTGTTCGGCTTCACGCTGCTTGTGGCCGTAGATCTCCGGGCTGCCGACGATCCGATCGGCAATCCGTCGTACAGCACCGGATTCGCCTCGGAAGAAATCTCGAATGTCGTCTCGGAAACGGCCGTTCCATTCTTGCCAGGTGTCGCCTACAAAACTGCCCACCTGGTACAGGCCGGCTGCGTCCCAGGCTTCGGCCAGCAGCTTGGTGCCAGCGAGCGCCGGATCCGATTCAATGTCCCACAACACCGGTGGATTGGGAAGCGGAATACCGTTGTCGTCACGTGACAGGATCGACGCCAGATCAAAGCGAAATCCATCGACGTGCATCTCCTGGACCCAATAGCGCAGGCTATCGACAATCATTCGTCGGACAATCGGATGATTGCCGTTGAGCGTGTTTCCGCAGCCGGAGTAATTGGCATACGACTCGCCGCGTTCCAGCATGTAATAGGTGGAATTGTCGATGCCGCGAAAGGAAATGGTCGGTCCGTGCTCATTCCCTTCAGCCGTGTGATTGAACACAACGTCGAGTATCACTTCAATCTCAGCGCGATGCAGCGCTTTGACCATGTCGCGGAACTCGTCCACCACTTCGAGCGGGTTCTGCCGAGAACTGTAAGGCTGGTGCGGAGCAAAGAACGAAATCGGCGCATAGCCCCAATAGTTGATTTTCCCCGGTGGTGCGTCGAATGGGTCGTACTGAAACACCGGCAGCAATTCCACTGCGGTGATGCCAAGCTGCTGGAGGTACGGAATCTTCTCGATCAGGCCAGCGTATGTTCCGTGAGTCGATTCACCGACGCCGGAATCTGGATGACGCGTGAATCCGCGGACGTGCAGTTCATAGATAATCGTCCCTGAAGAAGACCGCTGCAGCGGCTGGTCGCCTTCCCAGTCATAGTTGCTCGGATCGACGACCACACTTTTCATTGCGGACGCGGCGTTGTCGCCTGGTTCACCGGCGGCATCGCGGGAGTATCCGGCGGGCACGGCGACGCCTCGTCCGTACGGATCGAGCAACACCTTCTGCGAATCAAACCGTAGTCCGCGAGCCGGATCGGATGGCCCATGCACACGGTAGCCGTAAAGCTGCCCGGATTGAACCTCCGGCACGAAAACATGCCAATAGTGATAGGTGCGATTCGTTGCGGGATCGATTGGCACCACGCGCGACGGTTGAATGTCATCCTTGCCGTCGAAGAGCACAAGTTCAACGTTCGTCGCATGCTTCGAAAACAAACTAAAATTGACGCCATGACTGCGAACACTGGCACCGAGCGGAAAACTGCTTCCCTGATTCTCCATCACACTCATCGTTAAACTTCCTGCACGAACGGCAAGTCGACGCGGATGCCGATCGACTTCGCTCGTCCAGGAGCACTCGCGGCACCTTCGTTCGCGGCCTGCATCAGGCCGGGATCTCCGCCCGTGATGATGTCGCAACCGAGTTTCGCGAGTGCCTCCGCGCAGCGTTTCGTCTCGTCGTAGCCGAACGTGCCGGGCTTGACCCGCGCCGAGCCAAAGAGCGTGACGCGGAAGCGATCATGTCGCGTGGGCTTCAGACGTGTGATGTTGTTGACAACGTCCCACAGACCGAGCACGGCTTCGGCCAGGACTTCCCGGACCTGGTCCTCGTCGGCAAGACTGACCGAGGTTTGTTTTGCGGCAGTGGTGGATTTAGTGCGTTTCATAGTTGCTCGAATTGTTGATTATGGGTTGCTTCCAGCGTTGGCGAATGCGAATCAGTTTGCGTGTCACCCTCGTGCCGACGCTGGCAGCGCAGGTCACGGAGGCTGGGCCACCATGTTATACTTTACGCGGTTAGAAATGATGCCGTGGATTTTCTTGCGATTGTCCCCTCTCCCCCGTAATTGATTTTCCAACTTGACACGTCTTCCACGGGGGGAGAGGGCTAGGGTGAGGGGGAAAGAATCAACTCTTTTTTGGTTGATCATATTAACTCCAGGTCAGCCCCCTCATCCGGCCTGTCGGCCACCTTCTCCCCCTTGCAGGCTGTCGTCATAGGGCAGAGC
>JBBQSE010000538.1:0-5584 GCA_038214195.1 Planctomycetales bacterium | reverse complement strand
GGCACCACTTCCGTGTGCCGATCCTGTAATGTCAGGGAGAAGGCCACATCGGGCGTACCGTTACGGGCAAGGTTGCGAACGAACACGGCGGAGTCGAAGACCCTGTGCATGCGTGGACATTCCAAACGCGCCTGCGTTCGCTAGAAAACGGGGCGGGAGATCCCATCAGCCTCAGGTGCAAAGCCGCTTTGCGGATCACTCCTTGAGCGGCCAACGAACCTCTCCGAGGGCAATGTTGGCATGAACGCTGTTGGGAAGTCAGTTGACTTCGTAGTACTATCGACACAGGTGAACAAAGCGGCAACCGCCGTGGCAGATTCTGTCGAGGGAAGGAGGTCACCGAAGGAAAGTCTTGCTGACCTGTCACCGATGCTTCGGACTCCGAGCCGCATCGAGTTTCAATTGGAGTGGCACGGCAATCACGACTGGTAGCGAAATTTCCGCGATCGTTCGACCTGACGGAGGAGCCGTATGAAGTAATTCCTCAAGTACGGATCTGTGCGGGGTGCGGCTGGCAACAACCAGCCCCTGTATGTCACTTCTGCATGGCGCGTGGATTGCGTATTCTGAACGAAACGAATCCAATCAGGGAAGCTGAAATGAATTCTTCAAACTCGCGAATCATCAGTGACACGGGCCAGCAACCAATGACACAGTTTAAAGAAACGAATGCAATCAGCACGATCGGCCAATCATCTTTACATCAAGCTGACTCATCTGTCGAACATTTGTCACGACGTGGATTTGTTCTGAGCACGGTTGCTCTGGGAGCGGCGGCGGTGTCAGAGTCTGCGGCATGGGGAGTTGAAGCGAAAGAGGAGCCGGTTCCTATCATCGATACGCACATCCATCTGTTCGACGGATCGCGACCTCAGGGTGCTCCGTATGTGGGTCCGGGCGGCAGCTCGTCCACCATTTCACTGCCCGATGACTATCGGAAACTGGCCGTTCCTCTGGGAATCACGGGAGCCATCAAGGTCGAAGCCAGTCCGTGGGTCGAAGACAACTTGTGGGCGCTGCAGGTCATGCAGTCGGACGACATGATGCTCGGGTTGGTCGGCAATCTGCAGCCGGAGAAACCGGACTTCCCCGAATTACTCGTTCGCCACGCCAAGAATCCACTGTTTCGAGGCATTCGGCACGGCAATCTGTGGGGCTATGATCTCACGAAGATGGTCAATGACGACGCGTTCATGAAGGGCATGCGTCTGCTGTCCGATCTGGATCTGTCGCTGGATATTGCCAACCCGACGGTGCCGTTGCTGGAAGCCGTCGTGCAGCTCAACGACAGCGTGCCGGATTTACGCATCATCATCGATCACCTGCCGGGTCTGGAACCGACAGCGGATACTCAGGCGGCTTACGACAACGTTCTGAAAGTTCTGCACAGTCGAAAAAGCATCTTCGTCAAACTGTCGGCCGTAATTCATCGCATCGCAGGTAAGATCGTCAAAGATCTGGATGTGCATCGTCCGCGACTGGATCGATTGATTGATATATTCGGAGACGACCGGATTCTCTTCGGCAGTGACTGGCCGAACAGCGACGGAGTTGCTCCGCTGGATCAGGTCGTGGGTATCGTGAAAGAGTACTTCGCTGACAAGCCGCGAGAACTCCAGGAAAAGTTCTTCTGGAAAAATTCCGTCACGGCCTACAAGTGGAAAATGAAAAAGGACTAGCGTGTCGGCGACGTCACCCAGGGCAATCGCACGTCAGGTTGTGGAAAAAGCGGCCAAAATGCTGTCGAGGACGGTCTCATCCCAGCCTGCGCGGAGGCGATTGCCGTGGATGTTGTCTTTGACGGTCTTGTCCCGCTGTAAAATGTTGAGTGCCATGCGACGAATTGAAGCAGAAATTTCGGGAGCGGTTCCGCTTCGAATTCGGCTCGCGTCCTCTGCAAAAGTTACATCAAGCACATGGTGCTGACTATTTTCGATGCCCCAGTGACCTCGAATATGCGCGGCCAAACTTAGTACTTGAGTGTGACCGCAGTTGCGGCGGTAATTCGGGGAAGACTTGTAGTGTAAGAAGATGGCCTTCATGCGATGCTTCGCGGGTGTAAACGAACCGTATCAGGCAAGGCATGGAGGCCGGTGATGCGCATGACAACTGGAGACGAACTGGGCAAGTCTGACGTGTTTATGAAGATTGCTGTGAGTCTGTTTCCGCGTACGTTTATCGTGACGGTGAGAATCGCCGCGATTCGATTGTGCGAAGACCGGTTGATGAGCGATTGAGCATCTCGCCTGATCGGTATTCGCCGCTGCTGCAGGAATACTCGGTTGATGCGTACTATCGCACTGCGGAAGACGTTGTGGCGGGATTGTTCAGAGACAGAGACGACAAACGAGATCCTGAAGGATCATCCGGTCGTCCGGTTCCACAGCACAAACGTCTGATTGCGAAGCTTCCTGCTGTGCTTGAGGACCTGGACATCCTGCATGTTTCGGGATACGTCGAAAAGGCTGCGAAGTGCCTGTGTGCGGGGGAAGGACGCTCAGGAAGCCTTCATTCGAGATCGTTTGCTGCGGATTCTGAAAGGTCAGGTGCATGCGGTCATTCGCGGACTCCGCCGGATGGCGACGGTTCAGAAACTGTCCGAAGAAAAACGTGCCGATGTGGATACCGCCTGCGGCTACTTCACCGCTCACGCCCATCGCATGAAGTACGACGAATACCTCGCCGTCGATCGGCCTCGAATCGCAAAGGGCGATGCGACGGCGAGGCGAACGGGGCTAGCCGACACGTTGACGAAGTGCTTAAAAACGGGATCACTCGTGAGATCGAGTTTGACGTTCAGCCACAGAAGAATTCGAAACCGATCTGTTCGGGGTGCCACAAGCAGCGTCATTGCTACAATTGTCTGGCAACTCGGCGACTTGAATATGTCCTCTTGCAGGCGATTGCCGGAACGTTGTCCTGTCGATTCGTTTTGTCGAGCAAACAGGATGTCGCAGCGTCAGATCCGGTTTGAATTGTTCCGGCATGGGTTTCCTCGTTCCGGTCTGCTTTACACAAAATGCAGGCTAGCGTTCCGGCCAATTCAGGTGCTTGTGCAGAAACCTGTACGTGCCCTGACCGTTGATCGTGTGAGGACCGACGAACCATTCGATTTCGGTCTGGTCGCCGATGTTGAGCCTTGCGGCGTAGAGGTTTCGAATTTTGGCGTATTCGTAGCCGACCCAGTCGTCTTCTCCCACGCCGTCGAAGTGGCCGCGTTCGACCATGAACGGTCTGGGGCAGATAAGGGCTGCCATCTCGGCATAGTTGAACGTGCTGCCGAGATCCCATTCGAAGATTTCGTATTCGCCGGTCCAGATGTAGCTGAAGTTGTGCCGCGTGCTGGCGTTTTTTAGGACCCATTCGTTGAAGTCCGCCGAGCAAATTGACAGGCAATAATCGGTTACCAAAGCCGGTATTCGCATGGCGGACTTGCCGCCGTAACTCAGGCCGTAGAAGGCGATGCGATCGTCATCCACGAAAGGCTGCGTTTTCAGCCAGTTCACGATCTGCTGATGCTGTGGCACGATGATCGAGAACAGCGATTTTCCCAGCGGCTGCGCTTTCCGCTGCAGCGTGCGAAATCGATCCGTGAAGATGTACGGGTTCTGTGGAGCGAACGTGATGAATCCCTGTTCGCAGAGTTTCGCGGCGAAGTCGTGATAGGCTGGATGGTCGTTAAGAAACGTGTCCGTCGGACGGCCTTCGAGTCCATGCTGACAGACAACCACCGGCCGTTTTTCGCCTGGCTTCAGGTCTTTGGGAATCAACAGGACTCCGAAGGCGAACACATCCGGGAAAACATCCAGCACGACTTCGTGCCCGGTCCATTTTTCGGTATCCCACGACTTGCGTGACCGAGCATCGAACTCCAGCAGTGGCTGATCGAATTCACCAATGACCTCTTTGCGATAGATCGTGCGATAGTCTTCGACCGATTTCTTGTACGCATCAACCGACGACGTATCCAGCTTCGCCATGAAATCCTTGCGAACAAACGGGCTTTCGCGAAGAAGCAACTGGTTGTGGCGGTCGATTTGTTTAAGGAGGCGTGCTTCGCGTTGATCGTTGCGAATCCCGTGTTGTGTATCATTGGACTTCAACGGACTCGATTCGTTGTTCGCTGCATCTTGAGCATGGTCGGGACGAAGAAGCTTAAGAATTTGCCGCTCCGTATGTGCAAACCCGAAGTTGACGTTAACTCCATCAGTTTGCGTTCCAAAGAATGGTGGAGCGATCGGGTTCACTCGTTTCATCAAGGTAAACATTTCTGACTTCGCCGCTTCGATCCCACCTCCGCCCAAATCTGCCGGACCGCCACCATTTCCTTCCAAATGCACGGACGGACCAGCGCACAGTTCAACGATGAGATTCCGTGGTGCTACCAGCATCGCCAGTTCCTGTGCTCCAAAGTCCCGCAACAGACCTGAAAAGTTGCGGTCAATCGGTTCTTTCCAGCTCTCTTCGCGAGGTCCAAAGAACCCGCTGACACAAGTGGCCTGAATGCGAGTGTCTAACCCCCCGGCAAACAGAGCGAGCATTCCGCCTTCGCCATAACCGAAGACACCAGCGGGGACATCCGGTGACGCAGTTTTGAACCAGTCCACAATGCTCAGCGACATCTGAACTTCGTAACCGGCCAGAGTCCGCCCTAGTTCAAAGGCGGCGCGGTGCAGGTATTCTCGATTCGTCAAATCAGCGCGCCCCAGTCGTTTTTCGCGATGGCGACTGATAATCGCCGGAACAACGACTCGGCAACCAGATTCCGCAAGATGACGAGCCACCTGTGACTCTTCGGCAATTCCCTCCACCAGGCCACATATCTGTTCCGGAGTCTGATCCGCATCCGCCAGCACAATCACATTCGCAACAATATGCCCTTTGGGAGTCAGCAGCAATCCTTCGCCAAACAGTGACGGCAATCCCTGTCCCTGTGGCGACGGATCGCTCAGAACCGGCCAGCGGATAGCCTGCACCGTGAACTTCTCAGATTCTGCAATCACAGAGTTTTCACCGACCCCGACGATGATCTCCGGGCTGGCAAATGGCAGGCGTGCGTCACGAATCCCAAGGCACTTCGCCAGCTTTTCGCGATGCGGCTTCAGTGACGCCTCGTAGGCTGCAACCGACGAGGTATCGACAACAAACCGTTCCGCCCGCGATGCGGCATCCACTGCAATCTGTTTCAGCAGGAAACGATCGATCCCATCCACCATCTCTGAGGCGAGATCGCCTTCGAACGTCAATGGACGTGTATCCGCCGGACCAACCACGCCGCCATCTTGGGCAAATGCGTGTGATGTCCACACGGTCAGGCAACATGCAACACATCGAGCCAGGTCGAGGTTCAGGCGGAACATCACAATCTCCAGCGGAGAAAACAAACGGCGGGAAAGCGAATTTGCGGTTCCGCAGTGTGTCGTTTTCTCACGCTGATTGCCACTGACAGCGAGCTTTGTATTCCATAGTCGTGGGGGGGGCCGGGCCGAGCAAGCCCCGCGGCGCACGGACGACCGGGGAGGGGCGCTGCGCCCCCAACCGCGAAGAAACCACCAAGTTTCTGGGGTGGGGCCCCGACACAGCG
>JBBQSE010000537.1:0-5590 GCA_038214195.1 Planctomycetales bacterium | reverse complement strand
GGAACGCAGCCTCAAATGGATGGCGGCTAATCAAGCGCAGGATGGTCGCTGGGACGCTGAGGATTTTGGTGCGGGGCAGGTGCATTTTGATGAAAATGGTGTGGATCGTGAATTTGCGGGTAGGGAGGCCGACACAGGACTAACGGCGCTGATGACGCTGAGTTTTCTTGGTGCAGGATACACGCACGAAGAAGGCCGGTATGCCGTCGAAGTTGACCGAGCCCTCGACTGGTTGATCAGTCAGCAGGCAGCGGACGGAAACCTGTGCGGCAATGCCGAGAAATTCGCTCGCATGTACTGTCACGCGATGGCGACGTATTCACTGGCGGAAGCCTATGGCATGCAAAAGGAGGTTGTTCTGGGGCCGATCATCGACCCGGAAGCCGTGCGATTTACTCTGGACAGCGCGGAGTTGGCGGCCGTGCAAATTGCCAGCGGAGCGACGTCACAAAGTCTGCTCAACGCAATGGCGGCAAACGGAGTTGGACGACGCATGCGGGCAAATCAAATAGCCTACTCACTGCGTCGAGTTGACGACTTGCGACTTAGGGCCGCGCTGGCGAAGGCTGTGGCATTTACGATCAGCCAGCAGGATCCCAGGAGCGGCGGCTGGCGCTACAAGCCGCAGCAGTCGGGAGATGTCAGCATGTTGGGCTGGCAACTGATGTCGCTCAAGAGTGCCGAGATTGCGGGTGTCGGCATTCCGGAAGCCGTGAAGACGCGCATGAATGGCTTCATTGACAAGGTTCGCCAGGGAAAGCACGGAGGCCTGTTTGGATATCGCGAAAACGTCGTGGTTGGCGGGCGTAATTCAGAGCCGGTTTCACCAACGATGACGGCCGAGGCGCTCTTTTGCCAGCAGATGCTCGGCTATCCTCGAGATACGGACGCCAGTCGGGAATCCATTGCCTACATCATGCGTAATCCCCCGCGGCGGTCGGACATGAACTATTATTACTGGTACTACGGCACGCTGGCGATGTACCAGCAGGGAGGCCGAGCGTGGCAAGACTGGAACGCCGTGGTTCGAGACACGCTGATTTCCGAACAGGTACAAACCGGTCCAATGGCAGGTACGTGGAATCCCAACGACCAGTGGGGCCGTTACGGCGGGCGGCTGTATTCGACGGCTCTCGCGACGCTGACTCTGGAAGTCTACTACCGCTTACTGCCGCTGTATCGAATGAACGAGACCGTGGATGTGCAGTAGGCCGAATTCAATCGTTGCGACGTCCGCCGAGGAGGCCGGCGCGCCACAAATAGTACAGCAATGTCAGCAGGCTGCTTACAAAGGCGGCGACATATGTGAGAGCGGCCGCGTTCAGGACGCGGTCCATACCGACTCGTTCGTCAGCGTCGATGATTCCTGTTTCAACACATAATCGTTTGGCACGCGCGGTCGCGTTGAACTCCACAGGCAACGTGACAAGTTGGAACAGCACGATCATCGAAAAGGCGGCGATACCAACGAGCAGCAGCGGTTTCAGGCTGAAAGCAAGTCCCAGCATCAGCAGCACGTTTGTGAAAGGCGCACCGAAGCTCACCACCGGAACAATCGCTGATCGCAGCCCGAGTGGCGCATAACCAACGGCGTGCTGAATGGCATGTCCTGCTTCGTGGCAGGCCACACCGACAGCGGCCACGGACCGACTGCCGAAGACCTGCTCCGACAGAGCCAGCGTCTTTGTGGTAGGGTCGTAGTGATCGCTCAGAAAACCCTGTGTTGCGACGACCCGGACGTCGTGAATTCCGGCGTTGTCCAGCATGATCTGTGCCGCCTGAGCCCCTGACAGCCCGCGGCGCGTGCCAACCTGTGAATATTTGGCAAATGCGGATTTCACCATCAAGCTGGCCACGCCGGACATAATCAGTCCCGGCAGCAGCACAAACAACATGTATTTCGGATCAAAGAAAAACGGCATGGCGGCACCTCAGCGAACAAAATCGGCGTGCTGTCTAAACGGCAGCATCACGATAAGCCTGAGTATGTGCAAGTGATGTACCGTTTTAGTCGTTCTTAGGCGACTGGCAGAAAACGCTTTACCAACTGTAGGACGGGCACTTTTGCCCGTCATGGTCTGCGACGGGCAGAAGTGCCCGTCCTGCGGTAAATTGTTTCTGCCGCTCGCCTAATTTTACTGTCCAATGTTCGACCCCAATGGCCTCGTGCCATTGGTGAAGTTGATGGTGAGCTTCGGACAGTTGAACTAAGAAGTCTCACGACTTCTGCTACAAATCCTGGCTGCCCTACCCTGCGTCGCGTTGCGGACCCATTTGGCTGAGGCGGTTGTAGAGCGTCTTCAGCGCGATCCCCAGCTCTTTCGCGGCCTTAGGCTTATCGCCTTGATACTTGTCCAGCACGCGCAGGATCATCACCTCTTCCATCTCTCGCAGCGTTTTTGGTTCACTGCTGAAGATTGGGTCTTGGGAAGTCATGGCGATGGTTGGCCGATCAGCGGGAGCTCCGACTGCGGCAGCGACATCGCGATTGATACTCCGGGGAAGATCTTCGGGACGAATCGTGTGCCCGTCGGACAGAATCGCGGCATGTTCCAGAACGTTCGCCAGCTCACGCACGTTGCCGGACCAGTGATGCGTTTGCAGCAACTTGATCGTATCGGGTGGCAACACTTCAGGCGGCACATGGTCACGTTTGAGGTGACGCGCGATAAGGTGCAGTGCCAGCAACGGAATATCATCCAGACGTTCTCGGAGTGGCGGCAGATAAATTTCAAACGTGTTGACTCGAAAGAACAGGTCTTCGCGAAACGATCCGTCTGCCACCATCTGCTGGAGTTCTCGATTCGTAGCGCAGACGATTCGCACGTTCACGTGAAATGGTTCGTTGTCCCCGACTCGTCGCACTTCGCCGGATTCCAGAAATCGCAGCAGCTTCACCTGCATCGATTTGTCGAGTTCACCCAGTTCGTCCAAAAACAGCGTTCCACCATTCGCGACTTCAAACAAGCCCGCTCGATTGGCATCCGCGCCCGTGAACGCGCCCTTGCGGTGGCCAAAGAATTCACTCTCCACCAGGTTCTCAGGAATCGCGCCGCAGTTCACGGCGACAAAGGGTTCGTCCCGGCGTTCGCTTTGTTCATGAACTCGACGGGCGACCATTTCCTTGCCGGTTCCTGTTTCGCCCAGAATGAGGACGGCCGAATCTGTGGGCGCAATCTTATCAATCAGTTTTTGCACCCGCATCATGGGTGCTGAATTGCCAATCAGGTCTGATTTTCCTTCGACTCGCTGCAGTCGTGTTTCCAGAGCGATCGTTTTGTTTTCCAGCGCCTTCTTTTCACCAATGCGGTCGAGCACGTTGATGATTTCAAATAGCGACACCGGCTTCGGCAGAAAGTCGTAGGCTCCCATGCGAATCGCGCGAATGGCATCGTCGCGATCACCATGTCCCGTGCTGATCACGGAGATTGTCTCGGGAGAATGTTCTCGCAGATAGTCGATTACGTCCCAGCCGCTGCCGCCCGGCATTCTGAGATCGATAATGGCGGCATCGAAGACGTTTTTCTGAATGGCTTCAATGGCGGCTCCCGGAGACTGGCGAATGGTAGCATTGTGTCCCATTCGCGGCAGTTCAGACCGCATCAATTCCGCAATCGACTGATCGTCATCGACGAACAGGACTCGCAGACTATGTTTCTTTTTGGTGCTCACTGCCGACTCCGTGGCTACCACATTCAGCTTCGTGCTGAACGTTTGACGTGATTTGTGACCCGCGCAATAGAGACCATCACCGGGTGTTTGAACGCTGTTGAGAGAGGGCTGAGTGATATCAGAATGCCCGGTTTGGGGCAACGCGGAAATTCCCGCTAAAATTCGCCAGTTTTGGAGATATGCATGGTGTTGCTCCGCTTCTCAGGAATCCCCCTGCCCCGTTTCTTGTACTCATGGTGCAGCCGTGAAATACTCCGGTTTGTTCGGCAATTTGTTGGACACTTATCAGCCGGAACGCTACGGGTGAGTCAAGTTCAGGATTACGGGTTGGGTGGCCGGGGTTGGAGCAACGCGAAACCCCGGAAATCGCAAACCGGGGCTTCCCCTCGGTCCAGCCCCGGCCACCCTGAAATCAGAACTTGACGCGCCAGCATCCGGTTCTCTCATCAAAAACCGGGGGCTAGCGCCCTGCGGCTGATCGATTCAAACCTCACACGGATCACATCATGCTTTGGGAAGTGGAAATTCTGCCAATCGGCAGCGAAAAGGATTACGAAGGTCAGCGAATTCTGGCGAGCGCCGCTAGTCAGGGAATCACGGGACTCAGCACCGTCACTTCGGCTCGCACATTCCTGATTCAGGGTGATCTGGATCGTGATGGCGCTCAGCGAGCGGCTGAGCAGTTGCTCGTCGATCCGGTGACGGAGCGGTTTTACATTCATGAACTGCCGTACGGGACGAATGTCCAATGTCCAAATCCCAATGACCAGTCTGAGGCGAGCTCCCGGTTGCTCAATGTGCTGCTCCATCCCGGCGTCACCGACAGCGTCGCTGAAAACGCTGCGAAGGCGCTTTCACGACTGAACATCAGCGTGACCAACGTCGCCACCTGCCGACGCTACTGGATCACCGGCGACCTTGGTGCCGCGCGGCTGACTCAGCTTTCGAAGAAGGTCCTCGCCAACGACGCCATCGAATACGTCGTCACCGGCCCGCTGCAGATTGCCGACCTGACGCTTGGAAGCGAATACAAATTCAAACTGACGACTGTCGCGATTCGCGCGATGGACGAAGCGGCCCTGATGGAACTCAGCAAGAAAGGCCAGCTGTACCTGAGCATCGCCGAAATGCGCACGGTGCAGGATTATTTCCGGTCACTTGATCGTGATCCCACGGACATCGAACTGGAAACCGTCGCCCAGACCTGGAGCGAACACTGCTCGCATAAAACGCTCGGTGGACGTATTCACTACGTCGAAACTTGCAACGGCGAAGTTGTTCGCGACATCCACTTCAAGAACATGCTCAAAGAAACCATCTTCGCTGCCACTGTGCAGATTCGTGAATCGCTGGGCAAAGACGACTGGTGCGTGAGCGTCTTCAAGGACAACGCCGGAATCGTCAAGTTCGATGATAAACAAAATGTCTGCATCAAAGTCGAAACGCACAATCATCCGTCGGCAATTGAACCGTACGGCGGAGCCAACACGGGGCTCGGCGGCGTCATCCGCGATCCACTAGGCACTGGCCTTGGGGCTCGACCAGTGTGCAGCACAGACGTGTTCTGTTTCGCTCGGCCAGATTATCCCGCCGATCAGTTGCCGCCCGGCGTGCTGCATCCACAGGCCGTGATGCAGGGAGTTGTTTCCGGCGTTCGCGACTACGGCAACCGCATGGGAATTCCCACGGTGAATGGAGCCGTCTGCTTTGACGATCGCTATCTCGGCAATCCGCTCGTGTACTGCGGCAACGTCGCCATGATCCCGGTGGATAAGTGCGACAAACTCGTCAGCCCCGGAGATCTGATCGTGGCTGTCGGTGGTCGCACGGGCCGCGACGGTATCCACGGTGCGACGTTTTCTTCTGTGGAGCTTACGGAAGAAAGCGAACACATCTCGGGCGGAGCCGTTCAGATCGG
>JBBQSE010000536.1:0-5646 GCA_038214195.1 Planctomycetales bacterium | reverse complement strand
ATCACCTTTGTCGGAAACTACCACACCTATGGCTAGCATTGCCCCCACAACATATCGTCCACAACAAATCAGTCCTCCTTGACTTCTCGAAAGAGAAGGAAGTTCACGAACAGGAGGCCAACCAGTTTGCAGCAGACACTTTGATTCCTGATGCATCATGGGCAGCTTTTCGCAATTCAGGACGCTTCACTTCAAGTGCTGTCAAAGAGTTCGCGTACGAAGTGGGAATTGCCAGTTCGATTGTTGCTGGTCGGCTGCATCGTGAAGAATTGGTAAGTCGAACTCAACTCCTCGACCTCACGATTTCACTTGCTGATCGGATGAAAAATTGATGCGATGTCGAGCAGGTATCGTCAAAGAGATATCTTGCCCCGTCAACGACTTCAATGCCGAAGTGGACGGCAAGAAAGCATCGACTCAAACAGCAGTTCAGAGCGTTCTGAAACGAGCCGCTTGAGGCAGAAGCCAGAGCCGACGACTTGTGCGAACGCCCGGCGAATCAATCCAGATCGCTGTCAGAGCCCGCAGGAAATGCTCGCGGAATTGGCAAGTATCTGTGTCATTCGTGAACCGATGAATGCCAAATCTGTTCGCCCGTGTAGACGGGAGTACAACATTTCGCGAATGCCCTCCCGAGTTCGGTGCGATAATACATGAGTTGCCCGAAGAACAAATCAGGGTTTCGGGATATGCCTTTTATTTGCCGCAACGCTTCAGGGTCTCGGTAGAATAATTCAACGCGTTTTCCGGATAAATCGTTTTCTCTGTGCTCTGACACGAGCCCGAGCCGCTGCAGATTGTGCCACCCCAATCCTTTGTCGCGAAATAGCTGCGATTGTTCAAGTTCGAACTCTACGAAGCCCATGTGTTCATCTGATTTTTTAATTCCGACGGTTTTGCCATTCTCTTCGAGTGGTCGCTTTTTGATCTGGCAGAAAAAACGATATTTCCCAACGGTCTGTCCCTGTTCCTGCCATGTTTCCCAAGTGGCTACTAAACCGCTGGAAAATTTGTACGTAGGCTTTTCGAAACCGTTCGGCAGACGGACTTCCGAACCATAGGGTGTAATCTGCAGTAACAGAGCATCAAGTGGTGAAAGCTCGCGTAACAATTTTGGAAAAGCCGGGTGGACGTCTTTTTGACGATCTCTGTCCATCATGCTCGCCAACAACGTGACGTAGTTGTTTCGCATTTCGGACTGATCGTCCTCTACGGCGACAAAGAACCGGCAAGGCTCGACAATCCCGCTACGGGCCGACTTGGCGAACGACTTGAGGAATTGGCTGTCCGCCACGCCGAACCCGTCTACGCTTCGCCTGCGCAACGACAAGGGCACTTGTGACAGCAAACGACCGCTGTTCACCGTGCCGAAGGGACTCGTTCGTATCCTCGACCGTGACTTGCGAACCGCTGGCATCGCCAAGCGGGACGAACGCGGGCGAACCATCGACGTTCACGCCTTGCGGCACTCGTTCGGTACGCTGCTCAGCAAGGGGGACGTTGCTCCACGAACGGCACAAGCCGCGATGCGTCACAGCAAGATCGACTTAACGATGAACTGCTACGTCGATCCGAAGTTGCTCGACGTTCACGGGGCACTCGATGCGCTGCCGTCCCTCGACCTGAATCCGTCGCCATTGACCGAACGAGCTGCGATGCGAGCGACCGGAACGGATAACCACGATGCCGCTGCGAACCCACGACGTGTTGAGTCGGCTGGTGCAACGGGAAAAAGTTTCGTTGCACCACCTGTTGCACCAAACTCTGGCAAAAGGGGGCAATCTGTGTCGTTTGCTGTCATCTCATCGGATGTTGACGATGAACGAGCGACGAGAAGAGTGACGCACGAAAACCCCAGCGAAACAAGTAAAAAAGCCTTGCCTGCAGTGTTTGCGGACAAGGCTTTTGAAGTGGAGGATAACGGACTTGAACCGATGACCTCCTGCATGCCATGAAGACTCAGGAACCGCGAAGATTCAACAAAAACTCAGCATTTCACCGCATATCATCGACTTCCCTGCCTCTCTCGTCAAGTATCAATCAGAATCAAAAACACTCGTGAAATAGTGGAAACCAGTTCATTTCGTGGAAACCCGCCTGATTCTTCCACGAAATGAATCATCGATCTCAACCCCATTGGTCACCGCCACCATTGAGCCATCAACGTTCGTTCATGCGACAAACTTTGCACCGCATTTTGGGCACGCCACTTGTTGACCACGCACGTTCTCAGTGACCCGGAATCGTACACCGCACTTTGGACAAGTGCCCTGACTGCCGGTTTGTGCGTCTGACCGAGAAGCCGGGCTTTGCGCTAGTATTTGAGTCTGTTCCTCGATCGAAGTTCGGACGACTGCCTGCAGGTTCAGGATTGCATTTGTTCCTTGTCGTGTATTGGCCTCAATCGCCATGAAACAAGTCAGCAATTCCGCCAACGCGAATAAGCCAATCGCGACAATCATGGAACAAACAAGTGCGGCACTTGACGTAACAACGAATACCGTAAAATTCTGTCCTTGCCTCATGAGTGCGTCAGGGACTCCCTTTCTCGCCACAACAATTAGCAGCACGACCGACAGCACCTGTAAAAACGCCATGATCCTGAGCAATGTAGTAATGATGTGCAGCGCCGTGAACCGTACTCTGATCATGTCGTATGTCCCTCAAAATATGGTTCGTCCAAGTTCAATCGCTATTTCGGCATCAAATCACAGTATGTCAGACCACACTGGCCGCCGCCACCATCAATCCCGCCACCGCATGGAAGTGAACGCCATCACCGCAATGACTTCCAAATCAGGCTGGAAGTGAGCATTGACTTCCAAAGCCGTTTCAGTCTCCAACTGGATCGCTGGCCGCCGTATCGACCAGCATCGAGCACAACAAAAAAGCCCGATCACCTTTCGATGGTCGGGCCTGATATGGATCTCAATCAACACGGTTCTACTCTTGTTCCTCGATCAGTTCCGCAAGGTCTTCAACTGTACTCACTGGCGAGCCTGCCGTCATCGTGTCAACGTCCGGGATTTCTTCGACGTTTACACCAGACTTGAAACTGTACCCATCTGGAGCTTGGTTGACGTTTACTGAACCTTCCACGGCGTACCAACCTGTAGCGTCGCAGCAGATCACTTTGCACGGGGTGTATTGTGAACCGTACGTGCCAGAAATAACGCGGATGTCTTTCGTACTCATCAGGATCTCACTTCTCATTTAGTGACTCTCATAAAGTAAATGCGGGAAACTGGTATGAGTGCCAGCTTGTCGGATGCCTCCTATCCCGCAGTTTCACAGTATGTCAGATTCCAGACGTGTAAACTATCGTCCTGACTCATCCAAAGCCCGCAGCCGCAATCCTCGCGAACCGTTTCAGCTGTTGAGCGAGTAAAGAAAGCCGCCCCTGCCGGAAAGGCGACGGGGGCGACTTTTCGGCGAAATGCTGCCTCATGGAAATTTCATCCACGATCGTCGAAGTTCGCCACCTGTTGGGAACGACTTCGACCAGCGTTGCATCACCGCCTAGAGATTATTCTTCGGCAAGAGCAACAGCCGCCGCCAGTACTTGCCCGATCAGCAACTCGCTATCGACTTCGAATCTCGGGAAACTTGCCGCGTTCGCCTGGATGACTCGATCGAGAATAACGGCGTTTGCGTCTCCGAATTTTGCCCGCAGTTTATCGAGTGCATAACCTGTAGTCGGGGTGTCCGCGATCTCGATTGAAATTTGTAATTGTGCCATTTCAAATGTTCTCCTGGTTCGCTGGATCGGAATAGAAATTCAACGGCAACTCTGCCGCCGCAATCTGCTGATCGTACTCCGCCTGAATCCCTGGCAGCTTCGTATTGAGTTCAGCGAATTCCTGTTCGCATTCTGCTTTGAGCGCTGGCCATTCGGCACTGTACGCCAACGTGATCATGCGGCCTGAAACGCCCTGAACCACCGCTGCCGGAAGCAATCTCCGTAACCCGTTTTCGATGTGAGTTTTTTGATCGGCGTACACGTTGCCGACGTTAAGGACGCAGATAAGTTCCTGATGCCGTTGCTTTGCTTCTCGCAAGTCTTGACCAGCGCCAGCTTCAATAACATTGCGAGCCTGCTGAACTTTTTCTTTGATGTGATTGGGTGCCACTTCTCGCGCCCGCTGACAGGCTGCGACCTGTTCTTCAACTCGCTTCACGGCAAGAGACGCATCACGTTCCAGTGAGGCTAACAACGCCTGATCTTTTGCAATGCGTGCCTGAATCTTCGGACCCTCTTTCGCGAGAACACCAGCGGACGTTTCCGCCTCAAGAATTGCGGCCTCACGATCGGCAGGCGTCCCGGCAATCCGCTGTTGCGTGAGTGCGGAATTGACTCTGCGAATGTTGTCGTTCGTTTTTCGTTGGTCCCAGCCCAACCGCTGAAAGAAAACTTTTTCCGCAGCGTTCGGGGTACGACCGGCCCTGACGATTTCCTGTAGAAGTTGTTCCGCTTCGATCAGATCGCCGCTGTGAATCTCTGCAATTTCTTCGGCAAGTGAATTTGCCATTTGTCTGTTCTCCAATTCTGTTTGAAAAGTGTGATGCAACTATCGTTTGTTGGCTTCGGCAATCATCTTCAACCGAAGTCCGGGTTGTTCCTTATCCACGGCCAAAATGGCTTTGGCTCGCGTCGTCGTCGCTGCTTTCGCGTCAACAGCTTCACGCCATCTCGCCGTTGCTGTCCGTGATGGCGTTTTGATTTGTGCCACGATTCGCTTTGGAATTGCCCTTGCCACGATCCGCAAATTCGACGCCGTTACAACCTTGTCAGCGAACCCGAGGCGAACGGATTCATTCGCATCCAAAAAAGTTTCATCGGCCATCATTCTGCGGATCTCGCTGGCTGGTTGTCGGCTTCGAGCGGCGTACATGCCAACCATGCGTTCGTTGAGACTGTCGAGCAAGTCGGCTTCAGTTGGGCTCAACTCAGCATCATCCATGCGCGAGTTGTGAAGCATCAAATACGAATTCGATGTTACCTGAACATCATCGCAGGCAGTCAACAATAGACTTGCCGCCGACAATGCCATTGATGAAACGACCGCTCGAACCTTGCCACGATAGGAGGTGAGAACATCAATCATTGCCAGGGCTTCGAAAACACTGCCACCTTCGCAATGAACCTGCAGCGTGACTTCACGGCCATCGATCGGGAGTTGACCCCGTAGCCAACGTGCCGAGAGCTCGCCTGGCTCTTGGCCGATCGGGGCGTCAATCCAAATCATCTTCGGCCCATTTGCCTGTTCGGCCCGAATCTTCTCAAGGCGTATTTCATAGGCGGCCTGTTTGGCTTCCTCTTGGAATTGAGCGTGCTTGCGATGCCTTGCGACGGCGTTGAAATACTGATCGGTCATTGTCTTCGTTCCTTGAAAAGTGTGTCATCGTCTGCCGGGAATCCTATCGTGAGTCCGTAGCGTTGTGTGCGATGTTTGTACCTGGCCAGGTACTGCCTTGGAAGACTTGCCGCCCGAGGTGATCGACTGGGAACACTTCTTTGCCATGCGCGGAGCATTGATCACATTTCAGAAAACGAGTTCTGGACGAACCGCGCGTCCTGGTGTGATACACCCGGAATCGACCGCTTTGGCATTTGTCGCACCGGTCAAGATGTCTCATTGCGCCACC
>JBBQSE010000535.1:0-5659 GCA_038214195.1 Planctomycetales bacterium | reverse complement strand
GACATAATGATCGACGAAGGTTGGCTCGAAGAAACGCGGGCACTGCTGGCGCATGATCCGCCACCAGGTCGAACAGCACGACAGGCGTTGGGATATCAGGAACTCATTCGCCATCTGGAAGGAGAAACCACGCAGGGCGCTGCGATCGTGCAAATCAAGATCTCGACGCGACAGTTTGCCAAACGTCAGCACACATGGTTTCGCCATCTGGAGGAATGCCTTCCGCTGGAAATTACCGGTGAGGAATCCCCTGAAATCCTGGCCGATCGGATCTGGTCGACGCGCCGCATTCATTCATAGCGCATGATCAAGCCAGCGCTGTCTTCATGATCCCTGCGTCGAACTCAATTCCGGTATCTTCAACTCCACGGGACCGGAAACCATCGGCAGTGCCGGAGACAGCGAGCGGCTGCCGAGTGGCACAACCACAGTGCCAATCTCTTCCAGCGGCGTTGGCGGTAATTCTCTGGCCAGCACTGTCTCGATAAAGAAGTGCAGCAGATCGCGGATTGGTTCATCTTCGATTTCTGCCACCAATGCTTCAGCCTTCTCACGCGACCGTTCGACATAGAATTCCGCTTTTTCGAACACGTCACACGCCTGGAAAATCTCCTTCAGTCGGTCGATGCGTTTGTGGTTCAGCGAACTTCCGGAATTTTCAGAGAGAAGTTCCTGCAATTCCGCCTTTTGACGCTCATCCGCGTCCTTCAGCGCCAGAGCCAGCAGCACTGTTGGTCTCAGTGCCAAAGCGTCCTGGCCAGCCACCAGCTTATTGTCCGAATCGCCCTGCCAGTCTTTGAGGTCGTTCAGAACCTGAAACGCCACTCCGACGTGACGGCAGAATTGAGGCACCAGATCAGTCTTCGCGATCGGATGATCGGCCATTCGCAAACCGGCGTACAACGCTGCTTCGAACGCTGGCGAAGTCTTCAGCGAGTAAATCTGCAGCGCATCGAGCGGCGTCAAGTTCCAGTCCGGAGATTGTTGAAACGCCATCTCCGCGCCCTGACCGTCACACAGCCGAATGTGAGCCGTCGACATGCTGTTGAGCACATCGATCGCCACGTCAGGACTCAGATCCCGGGCAGCATGAATCAAACGATAGCCGAGCCCGATCAAATAGTCGCCAATATTGATTGCGTGTCCGGCACCATGTTGTCGATGAAGCGTCTCGCGACCATAACGAAACTGATCGTCGTCCTGAATGTCGTCATGAACCAGTGACGCTTTGTGAAAGGCTTCGATCGCCATCGCGACGCGAGCGACAGCGTCGGGGATTTCGGGAGTCTCGTTGCCGATGTTGAGTGAAAGTTTTCCGGAAGCCGCATGCCATGCCGCCAGCGTGATGAACGGACGGAATCGTTTGCCACCTTTGCTGAGCCAGTCGTAGGCAATGGTTTCCGTGAACGCGACCGGCGACTCGCGGCGAGATTCGTCCTTGGTGCGAATTCGCGGCAGCAGGCGATCGAAGTCGGATTCAAACATCTTCGCAGACGCGCGCATCAGCGGAATATAACTGGTCGTCGGTTTTTCCGGCAGCGGTTCGTACTTGTCGAGCACATCCCAAACCCAGACTTCATCAAGCGTTGTGTTGAGACAGTCGCCTGAATGTAGCGGTACAGCGTACGACGGCACACCAGCGATCAGAACTTTGTCAATGGCTTTCTCAAGCACGTTCAGACAGGCGACGCCCAGAATGCCGTCGATGTATCCGGACACAATGATCTTCAGGACAACCGGCGATCCTTCGGCGACAAGCACTTTGTAACCGAGTTGTTCCGCGCGGACCTTGTAATCCGCGATCGAGCACGCGCCGCAGCGTTCGCAGTCGAGTCCAAACTGAGTGTACTCCGCCGGGCAGCCCGCAGCGTGCTTCAGGCAATGTGGCAGCAACAGCATGCGTCGATTGAAGGGTATGGCGAGGAACTGCTGTTTCCAGAAAAAGTTGCCGACCATGACCATCGAGAAACCGAGAAATTTTTCCGGCAATCCCATCTGATCCAACAGGGCCCGACCGTGGCGTTCGAGTTCGTTCCGCGTAAATGCGCGGCTGCGATCGAGCGTGCGAGCGTACTCTTCGGCGGCGACCTTCACTTGTTCTCGAAGTTCGAGTGTTTCCGGCACGGCTTTCAAGTGCGTCGAACTGCGCCGCTTGCCTTTTTTCCGTACGGGAGCCGGATCGTCATCGTCATCCGTGAATTGCTGGATGTCAGATTGAGTTCGCCGACCAGCATTTTCGTGGTCATCGTTTGTGCGATCAGCCTTGCGCGACGAAGAATGAATTTCCTCGTCGTCAGCGATATCTTTTTCTACGGGAGCAATTGACACAGATCAGATCTCCAATTGGAGCATTTTTTGGGTAGGTGTTCTTGGCGAGCGGCAGGGCGTCAGCCCTACGAGTCCTTTTTCCGTGACAACCCCCATCCAGCTCGTCTGGATGGAAGTAGAGATGGTGAGTTAGTCAAACAACCCCTATCCGACACAAACCCCATCCGGCTCGACCGGATGGTGAATCAGATCCACATTGCCATGATTCCCAAACGATCTTCTTCGCCATCCGCACAAGGCGGATGGGGTTGCAGAACAGGATGACCGAAAGTGTTAGCTCTCCATCTTTGCTTCCATCCACACGAGGTGGATGGGAAAGCCGCACATAATTCACGTTTCCACACTCGCACGCCAGCGGTTTAACCCCGCCGCCGCGAATATGATTGGGTAAAGATCCTCAAAATACCAGAGTCGGGCAAAATAGAAGCCAATCGGAGAAGGCCGATCCACTGTGCCTTCATTCACCCTGAATGCCAGCCATTGAGCCGCACGGTCAATCGCTGGCCGAGCCAACTCAAAATCGGCCAAACTGTCCAAAGCCAGCCCTGTCTCTTCCACAGAACTTTCCAAACCACGGCGAGCCGACCAGCCTCCGTCGTCATTTTGATTGAGTAGAAGCCATTGAACTGCTTTTTGACAACATTCGGAGGATTCCTCGCCTATCGTACCGAGTGCGCGGACGACTCGCGACGTTCCGTACAGGGGATTTTCGTCGTCTTGGTTGAATTGGTGTCCAAACCACAGGGGCAACCAAGTCCCGTCCGGTCGTTGAACGTTTCCCAAAAATCTGATTCCATGTCGCATGGAACGTTCACAACGGGTTTTTAGGGCCGTTTCAATCGTCGGCAAGCGGCGAAGCCAAAAATGCAGGGCTCGCAGTGCATGAGCTGTTAAATCGCACGAACTGCGGTCAAACGGCAGTGTTCCCCAACCGCGACAGAACGTTGGCCATCCGCCGTCGCGATTCTGCAGGTCCAGCAGCCAGATCGCCGCAGCGCGAAGTGAGGAAATTTCTTCCGCAGTGAACGATTCTTCCGGGCCTCGCAGATTCATCAGCGCCAGCATCGCCCCCGGCGTGTCGTCCGCATCCGGAACTCCACCCGGCAAATCCGTCCACGACCAGCCTCCGGGCGCTGCGTGGGTATACGGGTGGATGGTGCGGTATTGCTGTTTGATGAGCCATGTTCGAACGGCAAACGCATCAAAGCGGAAAGTGGAAAGCGGAAAGCCGTCGTCGCGAGTTTTTCCGCTTTCCGCTTTCCGCTCAGGTTCTGCGCGGGTCTCCTGACCCCGCAACTCAAGTTCTGCGCGGGTCTCCTGACCCCGCAGTTCTCCAGACCGCAGGTCTCTCCACCCCGCCAATGCATTCACACTCAGCGTGGTCACCCATGTTGTCAGATTCGTATCAATCGGCCAACTGCCGTCTTCGCGAACGGACGCTTCGATGAACTGGAGACAGCGTTGCGTGACGACGTGATCAAACAAATCACATCCAAGCAGACTCATGCAGACGAAACTGGTGAGCGGCGTCGCTTCCAGAAATCCACCGTTCGGCGGCTGAATCGACTCCAGCACACGAAGAGACGGCGCGATGGACTTGCGACGAATCATCCTCACCAGGGGATTCCAGTGCCCCTGATGTTTGAAGATCACCTGCCCAATCGCAATCAGGGCCGGCAGGGCATAGCTGACAACCGGCATCCTCACCGCAGCGTAGAATCGATGCGGCACACAGGCCAATTCAAACGGCAGCGGAATCACGTCCTTCCAGTCCACGATTTCCGCCAGTGCGCAGTGCGTGAGGATTGGGACAGAAAACGTCCGATCCTTCCCGTAGCGCCTGATCACCGCCGCCACACCGCCTGCCTGAGCAATGAAGTTTGCGGAGGATTCGATCACGCTTGAAATGCGCCTGTCACTGTCATCATGTCCCTTCTCCCCCGGCCGGGGGAGAAGGTGGCCGACAGGCCGGATGAGGGGGCTGCCCGTGCCTGAATTTTTACTCACCACCCGAAACACCGCATGCGCCAGCATCGTCGTGGAAATATTGCTGACACTCAGCACTGTGTCGCCCCAGCCGCCGTCAGGGTTCTGATGTTCGGCCAGCCATTTCAGAGCACCATCAATCAGGCGGTTCCACCGGGCGCGCTGCGATTCTTCCTTTGTCGACTCCACAGCCTTGATCAATGCCATCACCGCCGTTGCCGTGGAAAGTGCTGACGTCGAGAGTCTCCCTGTCCACCAGCCGTGTTCGTTGCGTTTCGTCAGCAGGAGCGTGTTGACCGCGTCAGCGGCCGCATGTATTGAGGATTTGAAGGACTCGGAAGAAGGCATTCGAGTTATTGCTGATTCCAAATAAAATCGCGGTAAACTGCGACCACAACGAGTCTGACACAATGGAATGGGAAGATGCGTGCGGCGGGGGATCGACTTCCAGCCGCGTCACTACAGACTGTCGTTACGGTTTAACTCCACGATCCAAAAGTTTCCCTATTTGTGCCTCGAGCCGTTCAATGCGATACAGCATATCCATTTGATGCAACTGCGAGAAAAAAGTGACAAGAAACGGGATCCCCACAACCGCAGCGATCGCCCAACCTCGATCAGAAGCGGGCAGTTGCACACGCAGGACCACGAGCAGCAGGAAGTAGACCGCAATGCCAACTGATGCTGGAGCAACTATTAATCGAACCAAATATTGCATGGACGACCTCATGTTCCTGTGGATTGAATTTCGGTCCCGCCTGCGCCACCCATCACATTGATTTCGTGTTGTTCAGCATTGTCGCACGTGTGCCGCTGCGGGACAACAAACAACGCCTGTATTTTGCGTGGACCAGCGCGGCGCAGTTGGTGAGAATTGTAAGCTGGGGCAGAGTCGGATATGCTGGCACAAGTTTAGGTGATTGAATTTTGCAAGGTGCGCAACTCGATTGCTGCAACCATTGTTTTTTGTTCTAAAAGTTTCGCAAACCGGGAGGAATCAAGTATGAAGTTCAAGATGTTTTGTCTGATGTCAGCGATGACAATCCTGATGACCGCTGGCCAACAGGTTCACGCCGAGGATTGGGCAAAGAAGGCTATTTGTGTTGTACTGCCAACTGAAGGCAACACGTGTCACGGCGCGGTCCATTTTGAAGCGATGGAAGGCGGAAAGATCAAAGTCACTGCGAAGATCTCTGGTCTTAAGCCCAACCAGAAACACGCCATTCACATCCACGAATTCGGCGACGTGAGTGATCTCTCCGGCAAAAGCGCTGGTGGTCATTACAACCCGGACAAAGTGGATCACGGACTGCCACCCAATGAAAAGCGTCATGCTGGTGACCTG
>JBBQSE010000534.1:0-5666 GCA_038214195.1 Planctomycetales bacterium | reverse complement strand
GCGATCTCTTTGGGATTGCATTTCTGAGCGGATTCGACGATTTTCATATCTGCGGCCTCCTTGCCTTTGTGAATCGGATAGTTCAACACCCGAATCATGGCAGGGAGGCCGCTTGTCGCTTATACCAATCTCATCTCACGCCAAAACAAAACCGGCGGAACGCCGGTTACACCCGTTTTGGTCGTGAACCGGACCCACGCAGCAACCAGAAATCATTGAACAAGCTTCGGTCTGGGCGACGAATGGCACTTAGTTCTCGCTAAATCCTTTGAGGATATCACGTTTGGCTTCGTGTCTTGGTTTCATTAGGCGGTCATAGGGTTTGGGTCTTCGTTTTCTTTTGCGAGGTTCAAAACGGTCGGGCCGGTCAGCAACTTGGTGGGTAGCGATGGCATCAAGGATTTGCTCGTAAAGGTATATACGGAAAGCCGCGTCACGTTCACCCCGGAGAGCAATCAGCGGTTGGAAGGCTTCCAGTGTCTGGATCGCTCCTTTGAAACTGATCGATCGCGGTTTCAGATCGTGTTTGCCGGCGGCCTGAGCGATGATCGTGCGAATCAGATTGTAGGCCAGGATATGCGTCCAGATTTCCTTCCGAACTAACTCCGGCGTCTTGCAGCGCAAGATGTCCATCTGCATCGTTTGCTTGAGGGACCTCAGATCAAGCTCCGCATTCCAGCGCGCAAAATACAGTTCCGCAAGATCGCACTTTGTGACCTCCTCTGCGTTGAGCAAAGTTGTCGCGATGATGAGAGTCCGGCTTCGAAAGCCGGGCTGCTCGACTCGCACGCGAGTTTCCCGGACCATCAGAAAATCAGGGAGCACATCGTAGGACTTCCGATCAATTGAGCGGGGCTTCGTGGGCTTGAGCCATTTGACGATGTGATCGTCTTTGCCAAGGCGTTTTCCACGACGAAAGTCCGCTGTCCGGTGTGAAGTGAAACGGCAGACGCAGTCAACCCCACGTTGCTTAAGCATCACCATTTCCGTCCAGGAACACATCAGGCGATCGGCCAGCATAATGTCTCCCGGAAGAAAGATATTCCACAAGGTCCGCAACATCCCCAATTCACTTTGCCCCTTTCCGGCGTAGCGGCAAATTCCCAGCTCCAGCACTGCGCCACAGGCGAGCGAGAAGACCGCTGCGATGCGGGCCATTGGAAAACCGAGACCGGGTTTCTGCACAACGGGCTGTGGGTAAGCAGACTGGTTTTCCGGCGTATCGGGCATCGAGACGGTCGATCCATCGTAGACAAGGACACGCCGCTGCTTCCAACGCCAATCCACTTTAGCGTTGTCATCCAACGCCCTTCCTGTGTGGCGAGCCACGTCCGAGAAGAACTTTTCAGGCAGCCGCTTTCTGGCCTGGCAGTAAGCACCTGTTTCTGCAGAACACGGAGGTTGCCCTCGCGAAATACGATGCGCGATCAGGCCAGCGACCGCTGCGCGACAGGACGAGTCCGCACTCAACACCTGCCCCAGAAAAACCCAAAGCGTGACCAGCGGCGAATAAATTCTGTCGAGGAATCCGTCGATCGCTTTCAATGACTGAGAGATGATCTCCTCGGAGAGGATGTCGGTGAACGGCAATCCTCCGTCCTGTAGAAACTGACGTCTAAGGAATCGCATCTGCTCCTGAATCGGTCCCTGACGAAAATAAGACATCCCTGTGGCCTCCTTGCCGGTAATGAATCTGTTCCAGGAAGCTATTTATAACATTCAGGTGAATATATACGGCGTTTTTTCCCTATGTCGTTTTGGGGAAAGGGCTTGCGGAAGAACTACGTGCCATTCGTCTGGGCGACCGACGCAGTCAAAACATATGACAAGTACACAGCTTACGATACCAGAGATTTTCCGTCGTTATTTCAAAATTTCAAATCGAGATTCGGTTTGACAGACGCACGCAACGATCATCACGGGCCAAGCTACTGAAAAACTGACTCCGTCAGGCGCGTTCCTGTCGTCGGACCAACGTAGTTACGATAACCGGATTGATGTTTGCCGCTTTCAAGACGGCCGATGAATGTGTCGCCATCCAAATTGCACCGTAGATGCTCACTGCCGGCGTTTGAACTTCCTTGTAAGAACGTCAATTCCACATCGAGAATGCCTGACGGGGACAATGACCCGCTAATTGTTCCGTAACTTTGTGAATTTCCATGAGTCTTGTCGGTCTTGATTTCATGGGCTCCGAATAATGCTCCTGTCACTTTGCCATCTACAACGTTCATGTAAAGGAAATAGTCGATTGTCCAGTCAACCGACTCAGACTTGTCGTTATGATCGACAAGTTCTGTCACGCTGTTCCGGAATCTCCAAAGACCCGACGATTGGCTCTCTGATGTTCGTTGAACAAGCCTGTGTTCGAGGGTTGTGATCTGGGACTGCAACCGCTGTTCTGACTCCTTCGTCTCGGAGAATCGACGTTCTGTGGATGAGATTTCATTCTTAAGGTCTACGGAAGTTTTTTGCAGCAAGGCAATCTCGCCCGAGAATTGATTGACCTGCAACTCTGACCGCGACAAGGTTTGTCGAAGATCCTCATTTGTAGAGTTCAGTGTCTGAATCGCAATTGACGTCTCTTTCGCCTGCTCCACCTGCCTAGCAATCAATTTGTCTGCTGCCGTCAGCTTTTGGGCCAGTACTCCATTCTCAAGCAATAGTGCCTCGGTGTTCTCCGGACTACACGCTTCGAGATCATCTCGGAGCTTTGTGTTTTCTGTTTCCACATCTCGCAACCCCTCAAGTTCCGCCGTTTGAGCCTGAGCAGCGTGTACGACTTTTTGTGTGGTTTCTCGGAATAGCAAGATGTAGACAAGCATGACAATCAGGATGAGCCCAAGAGAGTTCAAAGCGATGTCTGCAAGGGCATCCGATGACTGCGAATCGATTGTGGTGTTACGAGTGTTTCGATGTCTCATGATTTGTCTTCCCTCAAAAAAATTTGTTCTTGTGTTTGAGTGCATCTCCGATCAAGGCGAAGCAAAGCCCGATGAATTCCTTTTCAGCCTAATAGACGAAATCGACGATCAGTCGCACGCCGCCGACAATTGCGATAATGCAGCAGGCTGCAATCCCAGCCCGCAAACCTCGGGTTTTTGTCAGCGAATCCCACCTTAACACGACTGTGTTCAATCGCGACAGCAACGCAAGATGCCCTCGCGATCCGGAAAGCTGTGCCTCCGCCTGAGCAATTGCCCTGGAGAGTCGAGCATATCGTTGAGTAATTTGAACAAGTTGCTCCGACACCTGCCCAAGCCGTTCGCATTCACGGAGAGCAGCATCTTCCATCCGGGCCGCCCATTTCCTGAAAGCCCGTTCCTGCCTCCTGAGCATTTCCTCTGGCGATTGACGAAGCAGAGGAATCACTCGTGCCTCCGTGGTAAGTTCAATCTGATCAACGACTTCCTCGATCAGGCAGTCCGTGCAACCACATAACAATTTCAGGAAGACGCCACCCAAAACGGCACCAAACAGCGTTGTCACAAACGCAGACGCCATGCCGCCGAGAGCCTTATTAAGCCCGATCGAAACGTCTGGTGTAGCGGATGTTGAAGCCGGAGCCGCTTCGGACGGCTGAATGTCGGCAGAATTGGTCGCTTCTGAAGTTGCACTCAACGTCTCGGAAGCGACGGAGTTCACCGTTGACGAGAGACCACCGAGGCCTTCGGTAAGTCCGAGCACCGTGCCGACCAGACCGAGCGTCAAAAGCAGACTGCTCGCACTGCGAACAATCCATTCCCGACGGAAGAGTTGGTTTCGAATTGCATTCAAACACGATGCCTGACTGATGTCTCCCGACGCACAGTCGGCATACATGTCGTAGAGTCGATCAATATGGACACCCAGCAGACCACGACCTGCAACTCGTTCTCGATTTGGCATTCGCACATGTGTCACACCTTGCGAGGTAAGTGACAACTGACGCAAAACGAAAACAGTATTTATCGCATTGATAAGCAGACCCACCGCGAAGAGTATAAGAATAGCAGCGGTCACGGGGCCGCGGTCAACCAGGTGCGATAAAGAAGTTGGGACCAGATCCCAGCCGAGAGCGATGCCCATCGCAATGCAGGCTATTGCTACCGAAGCAATAAACGCTCCGCACCAAACAGTGATTGTCAATTTGTTGCCCATCGCGTTTTCTCCCATGGAAGTTGATGTGATCTTGCCTCTGAAGTACTTCTATGGAATTGCGGCGCGATTGTGACACCCGACAGTTGAGAATCTTTGGAGCCGTTCCGTCGAATTCAAACTCGCGTCATGCTTCGGCAAGCAGGCAAGGAAGCTGCAGCCACTATTGGCTTACTTCTCATATAGGAAAGGGAACTCGATTCGTGACAAGCGTTCTACCCATCGAGATTCGGTCGGCGTGAAAGAAATGCATTTATTTTCACGAAAGCTGTGTCACGTTTTCAGGCTCGTTGCATACCTGATACCTGAGGGCTACCACTTGAGTCCAATTTTTCTACCACAATGGGCCAATAGTTCACGGCACCGTCACGGTGGATCTGTCAATTAACACATCATTCACAAACAAGAAAAGAAGGAAGAGCCATGAACGCGACAACAGCACTCGTCGTGAGAATTTTCATCATTGGATTGCTGGCCATTTCCGTTGCAGATGCAGGAGATCGAAAAGATCAGCCCGCCAAACTTTCCAAAAAACCTGTCGACATTGAGATGCGCCAATTGGAAGGCATCTGGGAGCAGCGATTCATCTATCGAGGAAAGTGGCAAGGCATGTTGCAATCCGAAGTGGTCTTAAATAACGACAAGCTGAATATGAATGTGTTGAATCAGAATTCAGATCCATCGCTCATACCTTCACGAGGGATTTCCAACGTGAGACATGTGATCGACACCTGGACGTTCGATTCAGACTGGGGCAACTACGGCACAGGCAACTTGGTGCTTACCCAACAGGCAAAGGACAATTACGCTGGCTACGCATACAAGGATGGAGCACAGCATGGTGCTAACGAATGGGTTCGCGTGGCAAATCTGGTCGCTCGTCATCAAAAGACGTCGAATGGGAGATTGGTCAACATCTATGAGTCAACTGACACCTTTGTGGTAACGCTGGTCGAAGCTCCTGAGTCAGGAACAGCTATCGAAACTGCTGGGTTCGAATACCAGCATCCGAAACTGGTCTTGAAACTTGGAGGAAACAGCGGGACACAAACTGAACGAAAGCTGTTTACTGCCTCAAGCTGGACGATCCCCAAGGACCGAATCAACCGCATTGCCGAGGCTGAGATCAGTATTCAGCACGTGGCAAACTGAGTGGCAATTCTACGCCTGCAGTCCGGTGCCTTCGGTCCTCACGCACCTGCAGAATGATGGATGCGTCGCACACTCGGAAAACGAAGAAATGCCCAACTCCACGACGGGAGACTTTGAATAGCAGGCGACGAATTCCTCGCGTCTTCGACGACAATCAAGATGAAATCACTGAAATCGAGGCTAAATCGACCTTCCTCACGATTTCCTGTCACGATTCGATCGCCGCCGGATAGTGGTAAGGCGAGGGGCAGGAAAGGAATTACCGGAGAACTGGGATAGCGGGGAGTAGATTTCCAAGTCAGACTGGGTGCATTGTGTGACGTGAATCTGGAATAAGCTGGGAGTGGATCGCCATGGATGGTGTGATCGATTCGGGT
>JBBQSE010000533.1:0-5677 GCA_038214195.1 Planctomycetales bacterium | reverse complement strand
TCAACGCAGCGATCTCTGCCGATTGCTTGGCCACCAGCCTCTGAAGATCCTCAATGATCTTGTCTCTCGCATCCATGCCCGGACGCTAACAAATTTTCGTTATCTGACCCAAGTCCAATTTGACCCCGTGAACGGTTACGTAAAATCGCGAGGCAACGGCAGCACTTTGAGTTATCGAATATCTTTTTCGGCGGTGAAAATTTATTTAGCCACCCACGGGACACCATCGTCAGATATCAATGAGGGAGTCGCGGCTACCGGATTCGACGGCATGAGCGAAAAACTGGTCGCTGACGACGTGGAAATGACTGGCGCATTGGTAAACAAGTACTGCCCCGCATCCCCGCCTGCGCTGATGCCCATTGTCTCTGCCGATCGAGGGGACAGACTCGCAAATGCAACCGCACGCTGCTCCGATCCCGCTGCGACCGGAGGTCCGTCGTCGCTACTCGACCTGAGAATATTCGACGTGAGACTGTCAAAAAGCGTTGTATTAGTACCATATGAAGCTGCGGGGCTCGGCGGCGGCGTAATTCCAGGGGAGCTGTTATTGGGGAGGACATCGCCGGATCCACGTCCCAGGTCAATTTGCATGAATGTGGGTGGTCCATAGCCCGAATTCACCGGAATCTGCAGATAGCTCCCTCGACCGGCGGTATTTCCCACAGGAATCTGGAGGTATCCAGTTTGGCCAGATCCCATGCCGACTGGAAGTGACATGTACGTGTTTTGTCCCGTTGAGACTCCTCCCAATCCGGTTGACCCCAGAACATTCATCATGCTCGGGCCGGGACTGCCACCGCCGTAAGGCGCATAGCTGCGATTCACTGCGTAGCCAGGGCTCACTGCATAACTGGGACTCACTCCGTAACTGGGGTATGCCCCATAGCTGGAATTGACGCCATAACCTGGATACGAACTATAGCCGGAATACGCACTGCATGTTGGGTATGCATTGTATCCTGAGTATGAACTGTACCGTGGAATGGCTCCATAGCTGCTGTAACTGGGAGAGTAATTGCAACTTCCAGAGTAATTCGAATACGACCTTGCGTAACCGAAATAGCTGCGATGGGAATTGAAAGTACATCGCGATCGCCACCCATGTGCGGACACCTGGTTGACTGATCCTGCGATGAGCAGGAATGCCACAACAAGAGTTGAAATCGTTTTCATTGTTTTTGTCCTAATGGTTATGTTGATGATCGTCGCGATGATGTTCGTTCATGTAGCGGCGGTAGTGCAGGTCTTTTTGCAGCTTTGCCCGAGCGTCGCTGTGGTCGTGCAGAGCCCCGGCTTCGATCAGTTCTCTCAATTCGCGGGAATAATGTTCGAACATGTAAGCCTTGTTCACAAAATCCTGATCATGGCTGGCATCGGCGATCTGCTTCAGAGCAGGAAATTGCTGCTCACGAATCCGCAACACTTCTGCGGCCAGCGGCCCATCCATGCTCTTGACCGCGATCGCGATTTTGTCCACATCTTCCACCAGTTGGGCATAGGCCATCACGGCGGTCGTGGAATCGTCAGGTCCGTCTGCCTTCGGTTTGAACTCGATCGTCTGTTCCGACGTACTGCGAGTGGCGACAGCCAGATTATCATACGTGAGTTCCGCATGGAGCAGGCGCGATGCGATGTCGGAGGGGGCGGCCGACTGACTGACACGGAATTTGATGAGCAATCGCCGCTCTTCGCCACTGGTCAGATCGCCTATGGACTCTTCCAGAACGCCCGGTTGAAACGCCTCTTCATGTCCATACACCTGTTGTATCTCGACACCTAAGGGCAATGTCAACTTGAGCCTGACATTCTGCACGGAGACCGCGAGCAGCGCTCCAAGTTCAGTTTGCACTGCCGTCGGGATTTGGTCCGCATTGGCGGCATAGGCATAATGCCCACCTCCGGCCTGAGCCATGCGGCTCAATAGCGTTTCGTTGAAATCCGACCCAACGCCAATCGCGGTGAGTCCAATTCCCCGCTGCTTCGCCCGTTCCGCCAGCGCTACAAGTCCGTTAATGTCGGTCACTCCGCGATTGGCAACTCCATCGGTCAGCAGGATCACATGATGCTGGCCGGGTTGCGCGAGGCGTTTTTCCAACTGAGCGCACCCTTCCAGGAAGCCCCCGCTGATGTTTGTGTCGCCGAACGCAGTGAGTTCTTCGATCCGGTGATGCAGGTACTCGCGATTGACCACGGGATGCATCGGTACCAAAACCTGCACTTCGTGATTGTAGGCTATCAGAGAAGTGAAATCATGGGGCGTTAAGTTGTCCGTCAGCAAGTGTCCAGCCTTGCGGACAAAGCCAATTTTCGAGTCGATATTCATCGAACCCGAACGATCGAACACAATCGAGAGATTCAGCGGTTCACGCTCCGTCTGAGTAATCTCCGGAGCTTTCATACGCAAGCGAACGTAAAAACTCTGACCAGACAGAGGCAACGCAGTGTGACTGGCCTCGATCCGCCAGTCGATGTCACCCGCTGCCAACGCCTCGTCGCTATCCTGAGCCACTGCCCCATGAACCAAACTGACCGAGATCGCAAATCCAGCCAGAAAAATCATCTTCATTGACGGCCTCCCTCCCTGATCAACGCACAAGAGACGATTCCCACTGTTGCCTCCTCGAGAACAAGACGAGCTGCTGCAATGATTGCGAATCCATTACCTGTTAAGCCAGCCTGCCGTCCAACGGCATGCTACCACGTTACCGGGTTCTTAAATAACGCATTCTGCCGAGTAGGCCGGCGAATCCCTGCGAATCTTTGTCCTGTCAGATCAGAAGATTTCCATTACCATGGGCAAAAAACTCTCAGCTCTGACCCACTGCGCCGCTGTTTTCAGCATCTGCCGTCATTACCACGGAGCAAAGTAATACGGTTGTGAATTGTAAATGCTGGTCGTCGGACCGGCTCCAGTATTGCTGTATCCCTGATAAGACCACGGTGTGCTTGTGTGCTGATGGGGTACCGCATCGTGTGGACCATTTCCGTACCACGTGTTTTGGCCAAAAGGCGTCTGCGTGACATGCCAATGCGGTTGATAGTCATGGCCTCCGTTGCCGAAATATGAGCCATACGAACCGCCTGGTCCACCTCCGCCAAAGCCATTTCCGCCACCGTAGCCACCTCCTCCGTATCCGCCACCGTAGCCACCTCCGCCATACGCACCGTAGCCACCTCCGCCATAACATTGAGCCATCGCTGGTGCAGCAAATGCCATCAATCCACAGATCATTACCAAAGTGATCGCAATTCGTTTCATCGCCATACCCCCCCCCTTTTGGACTGCCAGGCGAACCGGTCTTTACGCTGACCGAAATGAAAGGGAGTTTGTCGTCGGCTGTCCCGCCTCTGATGAACAGCACTTACCGTGCCGTGAGCATGGAAGCCGGGAAATGCTCTGTGCCTCTCGTTCGCACCAAGGTTTCACCATCGCGCGAAAGGCAATTCAAAGCGAAGAAGCAGAAAGGAAAGGGTGTCATCCTGATGTCAGTCGTCATCAAACTGACTCAGGCACTGCTTTCCGCCAGGACATTACTGGTCCACTTCATCAACTTGAGCGATGGTCATGGCACTTCAGTTTTCCTCGCCACGAGCGTTTCTCGATTCGCCCCGTCGCCGGAAGTCACCAACACTGAGTCGCTGGTATCCCGCAACTGGAAACAAGCAGAACCTCACGCGGAGCCTGCTCTACGTTGATGGTGCTTAAATGACCAAGAGATAACAACCAATTCCGAGGACCCGGCATACCGTCGTCATCATGCCAACGGATGGTGTGCGACATCGGTGACCGCGTGATGAAGTCGTGGTTGCAGGCAACAAACCGGACGAGAATTGGGTCGGATCGGTGCATCGCTGCCTTTCGTCGGGACTTCACCTACCACTCTCCCACCACTTGCCCGTCATTTCGCGATCCCACATGTCGCCAAACCTGCAAGTCCAGGTTTTCACTCACGGTCCGAACAGAACCGTCCATCAGCAGCGAATTGACAATGCCCGTATGGAAACTCCGGGAAGTCACCGCAGCGTAGGTGATTCCCGTGGCAGAATCTCCCTCCTCCTCCGACGTGAAGTCGATGCTGTAGGTCTTGCCTCCACTGACGTAGGGTACTTTCTGGTTTGGCGTGAATGTCGCCGTAAATCCGTCCTGATGGACTCGACCTTCAACCCATTCCGTGTGCCCATTGTCGGCCTCGAAATTGCTCCCACCAAATACTGCGACCTGCGTGGGGTCGCTGGGAATACTCGATGGAGGGCTGCCTCCGGTCTTCAAGATTGGCTGAAAGGCTTTAACCTCGCCGAATCCGATCGTGTTGCTTGTTCCATCCGTAAAATCACGAAACTGGAGTTTGCTGTTTGGAAAGAATGCTCCGTCGCCACCAACACCATTGGCAGGATTGTACACCATCCATGTGCCCAAATTGGCACCATAATTCACGGGGTACTGTTGCAGATTGTCAGCTCCACTGGCGCGGTCATTGATTTCACTCGGACACATGTACACCGGGATTCGCATTTTCACGACGGCAGGCTGCACCTTATATGTTCTGCTGAAATCGATCAGATTCTGCAGATTCGCCTGCTCAATAAATGGCAACAGTCTCGCCTGCGGCCCCCATTCTCCATACTCACTGCCGTTGAGGGTCAAGCACATTGACGGTGGCAACGCATTGTAGACGTCGTGATAATTATGCAACGCCAGTCCAATTTGCTTGAGATTGTTCTTGCATTGGATGCGTCTCGCTGCCTCCCTCGCCTGCTGTACGGCAGGCAGCAAGAGTGCGATCAAAATCGCAATGATTGCAATCACTACCAGGAGTTCGATCAAGGTAAAGCCGGAGCGGAGATTTCGATGGATTTTCATCAGCAGCAAGCCTTTCGAATGAATGAAATTAAATCGATAAACCATTCGGTCCACTTGCTTGCTTGCTGAAAGAACGCTGGCTGGCGGGGACCTGCGACACTCTACGGCCATTCTGCATACCATAGCTCGGTGTCGCGACTGAGACTCAGTCGCACAACAATAGCCGGTTTTCCGGCGATGTCAACTGGCACCTTTCCAGCATGGAAGAATTCCAAGGGAACGGAGGTCCCTCGGGGACTTCCTGCTGCAGGTGCATAGTTCGCAAGATATTCGGCGTATTGCGAATCGATCTTTTCCAACCACGTTTGCGGATCAGCGGCAATCTTGTCGATGCACGGGGGCAGCAGACATACAACACTCGTCCAACGACAATCGTCCACTTTGCCCGTTTCGGAAGTGTCTTCTTCATGACAGGGCAGATTCCCTGTGCCTGGGCGATGTTGGCATGCATCGTTGCCCAGTTTCAGGCTTGAAACTTGAGGCATCACCCGACACGCCACCGTGCGCGAAGTCCGCCTCACAACTTGTGTTTCCGTTTATGCCGTCACTGGCTCTTTTACGATGACACCAGCGACTGTCTCATCCAGCGACATCTCCAGAAGTTCATCCTGCAGACCAGCGCGCAATTTGAATTCCATATAGGCACAGTAAACCGTCGGAACAACGAATGTCGTAAACGGTTCAATCAACATGCCACCGAAAACCGGCCAGGCCATGGCCCGAGCCACATCCGCACCTCGCCCGGTTGACAACAACACGGGCACCAAGGCCACGAGTGTCGTGATCGTTGTCATGACACAGGGGCGAATGCGT
>JBBQSE010000532.1:0-5701 GCA_038214195.1 Planctomycetales bacterium | reverse complement strand
AAGCTGCCGTTTTTCAGCGGCCACCTGGACTGCCCGCACGATTTTGTCATACCCAGTGCAGCGGCACAGATTGCCAGCCAGGTAGAATCGAATCTCTTCTTCAGTGGGCGATGGATTCTCCGCCAGCAGACACTCGGTCTGGAGGATAAACCCGGGAGTGCAAATGCCGCACTGCAGGGCAGCTCCTTCCAGAAACGCGGACTGCACTTCGTCGAGATGAGAGCCACGGGCAACGCCTTCGATCGTACGAATCTCGGCACCCTCGGCTTCAACAGCCAGCACCAGGCAGCTCACAACCGGCCGCCCGTCCATGACCACAGTACAAGCGCCACAGTTACCGTTTGAGCAACCTTCTTTGGTGCCAGTCATCTCCAGAGTATCTCGCAGGACCTCCAATAGAGTCTGGCGGGGTTCGCATAGCAGCTCCACCTGATCGCCGTTGACGGTGAGTGTGATGACGCGTTTACGTGACATGAATGACTCCGGAATTGATTTCGAGTTGAACTGGGCAAGACTGGTGAGAGCAACCGGTTGCCGATTGAGTGTTAATGGCCGTGACAGTAAGTGAATTCTTCTCCGCGGGCCCGGCTGATCGCAGCCTGCAGCACGCGTTTGACAAGCACCCCGGTCACATGAATTCGATACTCCCGCGTGCCCCGCATATCGGTAATCGGCGCGGCAATCTCACGAGCTGCAGCCGCCGCCAGTTCCAGACTCGCGTCGTTCACCGGCTTGCCAGCCAGCAGTTCGCTCGCGGCTTTGGCAAATAGCGGTGTTGGAGCGACTGCCCCCAGGCCAATTCTGGCCGACACAAAATTCTGGCCGCTCTTGTCAAGCACGACACTGGCTCCGACGCCCACAATCGCGATGTCCATTTCGTTACGCGGGATCATGCGGCGATAGTGCGAACCGCTATGAACAGGTCGCGGAGGAAATCTCAATTCGACGAGCAACTCACCGGGCTGCAGCACGTTCTTGCCCGGACCAGTGCAAAACGATTCCACGGGAACTTCGCGAGTCCCGCCTGCTCCGGTAATTACGCATACGCCGCCAAGTGCGATCATGGCAGGCGTTGAGTCCGCAGCCGGCCCGGAGTTGCAAAGGTTTCCGCCGACACTGGCGCGGCTTTGAATCTGAATCCCGCCGATAATGTGGCAACTGTCGGCCAACGCCGAATACTGCTGGTTGACAATGTCGTAGCCATAGATCCGATAGCAGGGCACCGCGGCGCCAACGTGCAACCCATCCGTGCTCGCCGCCAGAACGTTGAGTTCCCGAAGTTTCTTGATATCTATCAGTAGTTCCGGTCTCAACCGACCGACTCGCATCTGATCGATCAAGTCTGTGCCGCCTGCCAGCGGTCGAGCGGCACCACTGTGTTTCGCCAACACATCGAGCGCTTCCGCGACCGATGATGGCGCCTGATAGTCAAAAGCATGCATTTGGTTGTCTGATCCTGTCTCGGGGCTCTGCAAGTGATGCCGTCCAACTCCGCAACAGACCTCATTCTATTGAAACCCGGCCGCCGTGCAATTTGCCCGGAGACAGATTGGTGAATCAGAACGCATCTGTATCGCAGGTCGATCAATTTCGAGCCGATGTCCGCCGAACAGCACCAATCAAGAGGTCTCGCAGTACTTTGAGATGCTGAGGGTTTGGGAATACGGCGGCGATATCAAGAGCCAGAACATCCTGACATCCCGCAGGCAGTTTTACAAGGTCCTTGAGCGTCGTGACGATTCGCCTGGCTCCGGTTTCCTTCGCTTTCGCTTTTACCTGCATCAAGTTGTCATTCGAATAATGATGATGGTCGGCGAACCACGAAGTTCCCGAGACCGGCATCGGGATTCGCATGACCGTCTCGTGGAACGCATCAGGATTCCCGATACCTGCCATCAAATGCACCGGCTGGTCGGTTACTGACTGGATTGGGATTTTGATTCCGTCGGCAGCTTGCAGCGAGGTCGGCTGGAAGACCACATGCAGGATTCGATTTTTCAAATGTGGCATCGCGCTCAGGATGGATCGTTCAATTTCGGACAGCACCTGTTCGCTGACCAGATCTGACCGCGTGATTACGACGACATCGGCCCTTCGCAGGGACGTGAGCGGTTCTCGCAGCAGTCCACGCGGCAACAGGTGACCGTAGCCAAACGGACTGCTGGCATCGATCAGCACGATGTCGAGATCACGATGCAGCCTTCGATGCTGAAATCCGTCGTCCATGACAATGGCGTCCACGTCCTTCCCCGAAATCAGTGAGTTCGCGGCCGAGACTCGATCAGGATTCTGCTCGTGAGGAACTTCCGGACACAATAGATTCAGTACCAGCTTTTCGTCATTCGCTCCGCCATCGACCGATCGATATCCCCGGCTGACGATTCCCGGGTGGCGGCCTGATTCCTGCAGCAATTGGCTCACCAGGGCGACCAGAGGCGTCTTTCCGGTGCCGCCGGTCGTGATATTTCCAAGGCTGATCACGGGCACGGCTACGCGTTGAATGGATTTCCATCCGCTTTCGAACAGACGATTGCGAACACCAACGCCGAGTCCATAGGCCCAGGAGGCGGCGAGCAGTGTCGCTCGCAGACACGAAGCCGCAATTCCCAGCGTTTGGCCGCTGGCCAAGTTGCGAAACGTCTGCTCATTCACGAAAACGTATCCTGCTGGTCACGCCGGAGGACAGTAGTCTCTTTCGGCGGAAATAGCCTACTTTACCGCTACCTGATCCGCAAATTCCACTCTCTCGCACGCGTTTCCGCAGTGTCGGCACGATTCCACTTGCATCCGGAATGCCGTGTTTGCGACACTCTTGCTGCTTGAAGCAGCGAGAAGTCGGGCGTTTGACCGTCCGTCGCTGAGGCAGGATATCTGGAAGGCATGGGATTTATGTTACAGTTGATTCGTCTGGCAACGGCATTCTCCGTTGTTGCGGTGTATTTCTTTGTCGGCCCGAGCGCTCATGCTCAGGGCTTAATTTTCAATCTGCCGGAAGACAAATCCGCAGTTGAGTACAAAGGCACACTGACTCAGGCCAACGGCCCGGATGATCAGGCACCACTGACATGGGCATGCGAGCTGACGATCAAGTCGGTTGGGCGTGAGGATGCGGAGTTCGAAGGCGTTGTGCAGCCGTGCCGCTGGATTGAAATCAAGACGCTGACCGGCAAGGCCGCCGAGACTGGAATCGTCCCCGGACCCGTGGGTGCGAGGATCTATAAGGTGCTGGTCCCGGAAAGCAAAATCATTGGTCAGCCGGTGGACAAAGACGGAATCCCCAACGACATGATGCCGATCGTACGCGGCTTTCGGCGGCTGGGTGAAGAAGCCGTCAAAGAAATCAAGACACCCGCGTTGCGTATCTATCCGACGATTTCGCTGCTCACGAATTATGACGATCCGGAAATCATTGCGACCAACGCACGGCCGGAAACTGATCTGCAGGGCATGGACATCCAGGCGAAGCACATGAAGGGCAAACTTGTCATGGAGCGAGCCGAAAGTAAATCCACCAATGAAGGCGAACTCTGGGTCTCAGACGCGGTCCCGTTCGGACTGGCACGCTGGATCGTTTCCGTGACGCGCGAAGAAAAAGAATCGACCGCCCCGCGCGCGGACTTTCATGTGGTTAACGTTGTCAGCATAGACATGAAACTTCAGAGGATTCGAACCGACGCCGAAACCGAACTGGTCACGAACTGAGAGGCTGAAGCCGCATTCCAGCCACCCGGACGTTGACATCCAAAACGTCGCATTGATTTAGAAATGGCTGATCCGTTCAGCCCCCTCATCCGGCCTGTCGGCCACATTCTCCCCCGAATCAGGGGAGAATGGACAAGTAATTCAGTTTTCACAGTTCGGCGAGTTCACTCGTTGCGTCGCCGAACTGGTCGGCGGGCAGGCCCATGCGGTGCATGAGGGACAAATAGAGACTGCACAGCTTGCGGTTGTCGTCGCCACGCTCGGAGTAATCCAGAACTCGTCCCGTTGCCAGCGTGCCGCCCAGTCCGCCCACCGTGAACAACGGCAGGCGATTCGAGTCGTGCTTATTTCCCGACCACATGTTGTTGACGAAGATCAGGCAGGAATTGTCGAGCACCGAACTGTCGCCTTCCTTCATCTTCTCAAGCCGCGAAGCCAGGTAAGCCATTTGGCTGACATAGTACCGGGAGATCCGTTCGAAATCGTCGGACCGATCATCGTGAGACGCCGAATGGTGGGCCTTGCGCACGTCGAGGAATGGGTAGAACAGCCCGGAAATGTCGCGGCACAGCAGCAGCGTTGCGATCCGCGTCTTGTCCGTCTGGAAAGCCAGGGCCACGACATCGCACATCAGTTTCATGTGCTCCCGAATGTCTTCGGGCAATCCGTTGTCCGGTCGTTTCATCGTGATCAGCGGTGTGCCGTTTTTTGCGGCGACGTCTGTTGCTTTGTCCTGTTCGCCACGAGCCCGCTCAATCCGTTTTTCGACTTCTCGAACACTGGTCAGATACTCTTCAAGGCGAGTCCGATCCGCCGCGCTGACCTGACGACTCAGGCTGGAGGCATGTTCCTGAACGCGATCCAGCACACTCTTGTTGCGACGGTTGCCGCGATTGTCGAACAGGCTGTCAAAGGCCAGCGATGGATACACTTCCATCGGCACCGGTGACGTCGCATTCTGCCAGGAAATGTGCGAACTGTAGGCCATCGAAAAGTTGGTCTCGTGATAACCTGTCACTGGCTGCTCGCAGCCCAGCACCAGACTTTGCTGCGCCGTTTGTTGTCCCAGATGATTGGCCAGCATCTGGTCCACGCTGATCCCGCCTTTGAGTTCCGATCCTTTTTGCAGCGAAGCACCGGAGAGAATGTTGCCAGTTTGGCCCGGATGAATGCCGACGCCAGTCGCGTTCTTATTGAACAGACCATTGATGACGTTCATCTTCGACTTCAGAGATTCCATCGGAGCCAGCGAGCGGCTCAATTCCATCTCTGCGCCGGAGCCCTTGGCCCACCAGTGTTCGGCGTTGATACCGCACGCCATAAACAACGCCGCAAAACGTTTCGGTGTCGCGCTGGCAGCGGCATCTGTTTCAGTTGTACCGACAGCGGCATCCTGTCCCCATACCGGAACCGATTCCAGCCACGGCAGCGACATGGCCACGCCCGCGCCCTGCAGGACAAGACGTCGCGGGAGGTGTCGGCGGTTGTTGGAGTGTTGTGACATTTCGGTCTCCGAAGCAAAGTTGAATTCAGTCGAACGTCGCCACATTCAACCAAATGAAAATGGCGTGGACTTAAACGAAAAGCAAGAGAACACACCCCATCCAGCTTGCCTGGATCGGTGGACAAGATGGTGAGCTGGAATTGCCACAGTCCGATGCGGCAGGACCCCATCCGCTTTACGCGGATGGTGAAGAAGATAGTTTGGTTTGGCGATGATTCTCAATTGAAACTCAATTCTTCATCTTGTCCACCGATCCGCACGAGGCGGATGGGGTTGAATGAAACGCTTATTAAGTTGACACGAAACCAAGTTGATCAGCCGCCGGGGGCTATGCCCCCGGTATTAAACGAAAAACGGGGGCTAGCGCCCAGCGGCGCGTGAGTTGTAGGTAGTGTAGCTCAATCAGTCAGTTTACTAACGAAAAGGAGAACGAAAAGTATGCGAATCTGATCTAGGCGGGTCCGTACCGGTCTAGAAGTCCTTACCAGAACTTTC
>JBBQSE010000531.1:0-5707 GCA_038214195.1 Planctomycetales bacterium | reverse complement strand
CGCTGCCGGCTACTACGAGATTGCGGAGAATCTCTGCAATCGCCTGCTGAAGATTTCCTCCAGCGATTGGGAGGCGATGCATGCCTTGCGAAAAATTCTGCGAGGGCGGGGAGAGTTTGAGGAAGAACGAGTCGTATGTCGAAGGATTCTGGCTCTTGATATCGATTTTGATTTCGATGCCACTGCCTTCAGTCCGAATTTGAGTAAAGAGGCAACTCAGGAACCGCCTCTCGACACGCCCGATTCGATGGCCGCCTGGCTGGAGAAATCAGGACGTGAACCGTTGGCGACGTTCGGACAAGTCTACTGTGACTGTGCGGTTTCACTGATTGTTCGCGCGAGTCACTCGCTGACGGAAGAAGATTTCGCTCATGTGTTTGCGTCCCATCTTGCCGAGCGGGACAAGCTGCGACTCGGTGCTTGCCTCATCCGCGCAGCCGGTCGGCGTACGTCATCCGCCAGGTTTTGGGAGGCCATTGACGGCTTGTTAAGTGGCTCGAAAGATCCTGCGGCCCTGACCATTCAACTCTATGCTCTCGGACAGCGACGGGAGTGGAATCCGCTCACGGACGACGAAAAGAAAATACTGTCTGAGCGCTCGGCGGACTTGTTCCAGAGTCTTCTCCAAACTGCCCCGGAATGGCTGAACCAGGACAACATACCGATCATGTCCACTATTCTGTTGCCGAAAGACCAATCGGAACTCTGTCTCGTGATCGAACGCAGCATCGTAAAACGCTCGGAGGTTTCAGAACTTCAGGCACTGTGGCACGTTGCCACAAACATGCGTAATCCGGACTTGATCAAGCTGTTGATCCCGCAACTCGAAATGCGGTTCGACGAGGACTCGTCGCTTGCTGCAGGCATCGACTCTGGGACAACGAGTTTCGATCTCAATCAGGCATATCACCTGTTTCGAGATGATCAGGAGGGTCTGCTTGAACTGCTGAACTTTGCATGGTCGTCCGGAAAATTGAACGGCGGTTCGCCACGCAAATCGAACTCCATCGAATCCTCGCGAGTGCGACAAATTTTGTGGGACAGGTTTGGAACGGAATCGACAAACGGGGTTTTTGCGAGTCTTGAAAGGCTGATTTCTCTCAATGCGAATGAACTTGTCCAGGACTGGTTCCGTCGGCAGACCGAGATCGCGACGCTGGTGGAACAGTCGAATCTGCATCTGTTCCGTGCCGCTTTGGCCGAAGAACGCGGTGACGGTACTGCCGAGTTGTACAGTCTGATCCAGGCGGCCGAACTTGATTCCAGCAATGAGTCTCTTCGATTTCTGATTGCTCGCAAGGCCGCTCGGGTGGGGCTGATCACTGAGTCCGTCCAGCTACTGGATTCCTTGAATCTCACGGACTCGGCCCTTCAGATCGCCCGTGAATCTTTTGTGCTGGAACAGCTTCTGAAAGATGGCAAGTCTCCCAGATGCAACGTCGCGGCAGAGAGACTGTTTGGTTTGCCACTTACTGGCGATCAGCAGCAGGCGCTGATTCCTGCTCTCGAAAAACTGCAGATGGATGACAAGGTCGCAGCCATTCAGGCACGAATGGGACGAGGTTCTGAAACTCGCCAGTCGATGTTGGGACGGCAGTTGCAGACCTACGTCGCACAGGGGAAAAATGATCTCGCTGGCGAAGTCGCATGGGAGTTGCTGAAACTGGCGTCTGGCGGTTCGCTGTTTTCCGGCCTTCGTTCCGGCGATGACCGCGATGATGGCGGCGAACGATTTCAGGCACTCAAGGCTCTGGGACGACTTGGTCGCCTTCAGCCATTCATCGATCGCTACGAAGCGATGCTGATGGCGTCGCCGGATTCGATTGATCTTTTGGAGATCCTGTGTGACTTTCACGAGGCCGCTGAACAGTGGGATCAACTTGCGGGGAAGCGAGACCGCATCGCAATCCTTCAAAACAAGGCCCCGCCCAGCCTGAAAGCCAAAGCCATCGCTCTGGAAAACAGCGGCGATGTTCGCGGAGCGTGTGACATCTATTTGCAAATTCTTAAGGACGATCCGGAAGCATTCGAACAGGAAATGGAAACGTACGTCCAAGCCTTCGAACGAGCAAAATTACAGGCCGAATTTCTGACCGCCGTACTAAATCTCGACAAACATTACTGGACAAACCACGCCGGACTTCTGATCAACATCATCGAAGAACTCGCACGTATGCAGAGCAGCAGGGATGTCGTTCAAATGTCCATCGAGAAGCTACTTACGGTGGGTGAAACACGGCGTTTGACGATTGCCAGCCTTCTTGCGAGGCCGGATGTGATCTCGGAGGAAGAACTGGTTCCGGCGATTATCCGGGAAATGGCCTATGGGAACTCAACGTCCGACAAGAGTGAACTTGATGAGCTAATGCGAATCCTGCAAGGATTGCGGAATGATGAGAACCTGCGGGTGATTCAGAATTTCCTTGCCGAACGCGAGAGTATGGGCCAGGCCATCGATCGGCTGCGTGTTGTGCCGCTCTACATCAATGCCCGGCTTGGGCTCCACGAGGATGTCGCCAGTCGGGTGGAAGAACTTGTTGGCCTGAAGCCACCGAAGGTCGTGACAGTAACCGTCGCTGAACTCTTCGCTTTGAATTCCGCATTGAAACCGCTCGGTCATGAATGGGATAGTGTTCGGCTAGTTCTACTGAAACGAATGTCGCAGTTGCTTTCGGCTGACCTCGACCATGCAGACCTGATTCTTGAAGAACTTGGAGACCTCTATTCAACGCTGGGAAAAGTGCAGGAGGCCCGCAAAGTTCTCCAGCAGCGGATCGAACGCATCGTTCACGGCACTGACGCATCCGGGATGACAGGACCGGAATCGATCCGGCACCTGCTGCAGACGGCTGAACGCGTTCAGCACTCAGGATTTCCCATCGATGCATCACGGCTCCTGCTCAACGTCACGTCGCACGATATTGATGAATTCACGAGCGATCTTGATGAAGATAAGGCGGTGGCGTTTAAGTCGCGATTCAATGCGTCCCTGAGGTGGGCTCGACAGCAAATCTCCGCCGAACGACTGGTGGAATGGTTCGAGATGGTCGTTGGATTACCGACTGACGAACGGACGGAAACAGATCAGGATCTGCTGCTGGAACTTTCCGGCACGACGGATCTCCAAACACGGGATGTGAAATTGCTGCAGAATGTTCGAGTGGAGAGCGTGATTCTCGCGGCGATTGAAAAAGCTGCGTTTGAGGACGCGGGATTGCGGCAATCTCTGGCTAAGAGTATTCCTGTTTTGCTGTCACATAAAGACCCGCCTGTGTCGCTGCTTTCAGCCGCGTTAGCGTTTGCATATCGTATGAATGACGCAAAGCTGCAGGTGGCGATTCTTGATAAACTGGCAATTCAACTGGCAACGGTTGCAGCGGAGAGTCCTGAAAATCACAGCGAGCTGACAACAATGCGAATTCCAGAGACGCTGCGAGACGTTCCGGATCTTGCAGTGTTGCTGACACACAGACTCGGTCCCCCTGGCAGCGTGTCCCCGAACTTCGTCCACGAATTGGTGAGACACGGGCGAACGCAGGTGGAATCCATCGGCAACCGTCTCGTGCGGATCGCTCTGTTGAACGAATGCGTGGCAGCGGCGGCGAAAGCGGGACTCCACGAACTGGCAGCCACCGTGGAGATCGAACGGAACAATGCGATCGCCGATCAAATCGCGGCTGTCTCGCTCGGAGCACCCGGCACGGTCGATCTGGGCCATGAAATTCGCACGCGGCTGTTGAAACTGCAAGAGTAGCGACTTTCGATTTGCATCCTGAGATTAAGGAACTCCCCCGGGCTGTGGTTTGACCTGAATACGAAGTGCGTCCATGTTCGGCAGTGAGCCGAACAGAAGCACGCAAACATCGCCTATTTTCGCAGGTCGAAAGTCGATGACAACTTTGGGGAGCAGTGTGAACTTTTTTCATCTGGATTGTCTGTCGAGCGAAGTGCGTCTGAATGTGGATCTTGACACCGTATTGACAGTGATTGCGCCTGCCTGTCGGCAGACAGGAACGGCTGCTATCGCTGGCTGGCGCATCAGCTTCACGGCTTCGATCTGAGCAAGCCGAAGGCCGTCTATCGCAAGTATGTTGAGACGTCTGGTGCCATCGAAATAGAACCCGGCCGCCGCATCGTCGTATGCCTTGATTGTCGCTCGCACATCCCAATTCTGAGGGAGGCGAATCTCACAAAAGATCACCCCAAAATCCCGTGGTTGGCGAATACTTTGCCGATCTGATCGTCGTTGACAACGTTATCGTGGAACTTAAAGCCATCATAAATCTCGATGATGCTCATCTCGCTCAATGTCTCAACTACCTGCAAGCCACCGGGAAGCGGCTTTGCTTCCTGCTCAATTTTGGTTCATCGCGCGTTGAAATTAAGCGAGTCATACGGGACCGCAGGTGGAACAATGAATCATGAATTGCCGCAGATGAACCCGGATGAACGCAGATTGGCTTCGGACCGAATTGGTAAGAATTGCCACAGCAGCCATCCCCGCACAGTCGTTCACTCCATCTGTATTCACCTGTGTCCATCTGCGGCAAATTGACAGTCGTTCTTTTGCCCACGATTTTACTACAATGTCGGCGGACCTGATCAATGTCGCATTTTCACCCCGTCGGGATTTCCAGATGAATTTTCGCTTCTTTCTTCTACTTGTTGGTGTCGCAACTGCCGCTGGCAATTGTGCTCACGCTCAATCGACTGACACTGTCGCGCCACCCAAGCTCGGTCCGTATCTTTACGAGACCAAGCCGGACGACGATACATTCAAAGTCTACAACCCACGAAAAGCTCCGGGACGCGGCGATCTGCTGCTTCGCGAGGGTGATCGTTTGGCGATTTGTGGTGATTCGATCACCGAGCAGAAAATGTACTCGCGGCTCATTGAAACCTACCTGACCGTCTGTGTGCCGCAGCTCAAGATTACGGCGCGACAGTATGGTTGGAGTGGTGAGAAAACTGATGGGTTCCTGCATCGGATGGACACAGACTGCCTCACGTTCAAACCGACCATCGCCACGCTGGCCTACGGCATGAATGACTCACGATACCGGCCGTTTGATGTCACAAACGGTCAGTGGTACGAAGATCACTACACGGCGATCGTCCGCCGATTCAAAGAGCACGACGTGCGGGTCATCGTGGGATCTCCAGGTTGTGCCGGGAAGATTGCCGAATGGGTGCAAAGTCGCGCCGGTACGCTCGAAGATCACAACCTGCATTTGTGCGCTCTGCGAGATATCGCGATTGGTGTCGCGGCAAACGAAGACGTTCGCTTTGCCGACATTTTCTGGCCGATGCTTCAGGCTCAGGTCTTCGCGCCAGGCCAGCATCATGCGACGGTGGATAAGCCGTATTTAGTTGCTGGAAAAGACGGAATCCATCCCAGTTGGGCAGGACAAGTGATCATGGCGTGGACCATGCTGCGATCAATGGGACTGGACGGAGAGATTGGGAGTTTTAACGTTGATTTCGCCAGCGGCAAAGTGGTTGCTTCAGCAGGACACACTGTCGATTCGTTTGCTGACGGAAAACTGACACTGACAAGTACACGCTATCCGTTTTGTGCTCGCGGAGACGAAAACGACGACAACTCGATCCGTTCCGGGATGACGCTGGTGCCGTTCACTGAGGAACTCAATGACTTTGTTCTGAAAGCCACCGTGCCAAACGAAGGGAAGTGGCGCGTCACCTGGGG
>JBBQSE010000530.1:0-5769 GCA_038214195.1 Planctomycetales bacterium | reverse complement strand
TCGTTGCCATCGCATCCCGATTGCTGTTCACTGCGGGACTGGTCATCACAGTCGCAGGATTCGCATTGTGGAGCGATTCACATAACGCGGAGTTGAGTGACGCGTGGAGAAATACCCTGGGCTTTTCTTCACTCAGCTTTGTCGAGCTGCGATGGCATCAGACGCTGACCAGTCTTGTGTTGACAGCCGGAGAATTTTCATTGGGATGATCTTGCTGGTGGCGGGAGTAGCGGAATTGATGGTTGCCTGGAACTTACGCCCGTTGCGTGGTGCGTTTTCGTTCTTGCCGGCAACGTGCGCCGTCACTTAGACCTGTTGGTTCTGCCATTATGTGGCAGAAATCACCTTGCAGTGAACACCACGTGTCGGATAATGGGATCTGCGATTCCACTGCTTCCACCTTCGCGTCAGCCAGGGCAACACATGACACTCGTTGAATTTGTGGTTTTATTGATCGTTGCGGGAGTTTGCGGCTCTCTGGCTCAGTCAATTGCCGGCTATTCTCACGGCGGGTGTCTTGTGTCGATTGTACTGGGTTTTATAGGCGCGTTACTGGGGACCTGGCTCGCACGGCAACTGGGGTTGCCCGAGTTCATCTCAATCAAGGCAGGCGATCGCAGTTTCCCCGTCATCTGGTCAATAATCGGCGCGGCACTGTTTTCCGGTGTGCTGGCACTAATCAAGCGACCGCGAGGTCAGTAATCTGCCTGGATCAGTGGTGTGGGGAAAGGCAGTGGTCCATAGTTCCTCGAATCCAAACAGGATTTGTCGAAATTTCTGACAAAGGATTCTGTTACTGACAAATGCCAGAGGGGCTCTTGGGTAAGCTGAGAGTCGCGACCAGCGTCTTTCCCGTGAAGTGAGAACCCCTTGCGTCTTCTGCTGTGTACCGCCGGCACCCTTGGCGATGTTCATCCTGTGTTGGCGATTGCTGTTGCAATGCAACAGCGTGGACACTGCGTCACGGTGATTACGAACCCTGCGTATGAATCCGCCTGCAGGGCCGCCGGTGTTGATTTCGCCCCTGTTGGATCCGCCAACGACATTGAGGAGATAAGGTCTGACCGCCGTGCGTGGAACTACATGAATGGGTGGAAGATTTGGTTGAAGCGGTGTGGAGTCGTTCCGATGCGTGAGCTTTATGCGGCCATTCGAGAACGACATGTTGTGGGCGAAACGGTACTGGCAGGTTCTTACCTTGCGATGGGAGCCCGGGTTGCCGAGGAGCATCTGCAGATTCCTGCCGCGACGCTGCATTTCGATTCTCATACGATTCGCACTTCTTATGGTGTTCACGCGATGCCATTTCCGACTTTCTTTCGAGGGATGCCCAACTGGTGTTTTCGTGTGAGTTACTGGATTGCAGACCATTTTTATATCGATCCCATTGTGCTCCCGGAACTCAACCCGTTTCGCCTCGAATTGAACCTTCCGCCCGTCACGCGTGTGGCGCAGGGCTGGTGGCATTCGCCGCGAAGTATTCTTGGCCTCTTTCCAGACTGGTTTTGTTCGCCCAAGCCGGACTGGCCTCCCAATGTCCAGTTGACCGGATTTCCGTTTTGGGACCGATCGAGTCACGAGCCGCTCTCCGAAAATCTGGCTGAATTTCTCGATCATGAATCGGCTCCGATCCTCTTTACGCCAGGGGCCTCAGGAATGCACACCAGACGTTACTTTGCCGCCGCCACGGAAGCATGCCGTCGTCTGGGACGGCGGGGACTGATCGTGACGCACCATGTCGATCTGCTGCCCAGTCCGCTACCCGAATTTATGCACGTTGAGCCGTATGTGCCATTTAGCAGGATCATGCCCCGGATTGCCGTCGCCGTTCATCATGCGGGAATTGGAACCACCGCGCAGTGTCTGGCCGCTGGCATTCCGCAATTGGTCATCCCAACTCTTTACAATCAGCCGGATACGGCGGGTCGTCTTGAAGACCTGGGACTCGCGAAGCAACTTTCCCCGCGGAGAATCTCAGCGCGTCGTTTTGAAGTGTTGCTGCGTGAACTTCTCCAGCCAACCGGTGTTGCTGCCGAGTGTCGGCGTGCGGCGAAACGCATCGAAGGTGTTGATTCAATGGGGCGGGTATGCGAACATCTGGAACAGCTGCTCAGCGAACCGCGTACAGCAAATGAACTTCGGGCACCAGTGGGTTCACATCGTCTGTAACGCGAAAGCCCTGCTGACGCAGGATTTCAAGAATTGGATCAACATCGAATCCGTCATGAACTTCGACAATCGCCTGCCGGATCTTCGACCAGTCCTGATCGGACAGACTCTGCATGATGCCCAATTCGGCCCGCTCTGCGTCCACTTTCAACAGATCGATGCGATTCAGCTGATACTCAGCAATGATTTCCGGCAGCGTTCGCAGCTGACATGAAACATCGACGCGATCATTGACGTCCTGTCGAACACAATTCAGATGAACAGCATCACCGGGATGCGAACAAAGTTGCCAGGTGAAGCCGGGCGAGAAACCTTTCCGCAGAATGTTAAGCGACCTGAACAGCAATGAAAAGCTGATGCCCCCGGAAATTGATTTCGGCATGGTGATTGCAGGCGGTCCCCTGAACGCTACAACCTCTATTGAATCGTTGTCAATTTGGTCAACGCATCCTTTGCTGCCTGACTCACCAACGGGTCCGAATCATTTGCAGCGAATTTCAGTTCAGCAAGAACGTCCTTTGACTGAGTGCGAGTTGCTCCAAGGGTGATCGCGACTTCCGTTCGAACCTCCGGATTTGGATCTCGAAGTCCAGCCAGCAGCATGGGTATTGCGGCCTGAATGTTCTCCGGCGTGGGATCGACATTCACCAGAGCCCACGCGGACACGATTCGTTCCAGAGGATCTCCTCGACGAATTGCTTCACGTAAAGCTGGCGCGGCGCTTTGGGCCTCCTTTCCAATGCGTCCAAGCAGATATCGAGCGGAATTCCTGACCGTCACATCCGGATCTTTCAACGATGCGAGAGCTACCGGCAGCGTCTCTGCAACGGGTGCCTGGATTTCCGCCACGGCCCGCAAAGACTCCGCGCGAACCGATGCGTCCGGATCGCTCTCTGCGTGCTCAATGATGTCGGTCCAGGCCGACCTGGCCGCCTGCCCGAGAGTGCTCATCGCGGAGATTGCTTCCTTCCGGACGAGCGGAATTTCAGACGACATCGCCGGAAATAAATGTGGAATGACGAGAGCCGTGTTTTCCGGGTTTTCCGGTTCCAGCTGCACAATGGCCCAGGCCGCCGAACGCAAGACCTGTTGACTCTGAGTTGTCTTCAGAATCTTTTTTAAGACCGGAACTGCCTTTTTCTCACCGATGTGAGCGAGCACATACGCCGCCCCAGCTCTGTCGTCGCCCGCGTCCGGATTTTCCAGAATCTGCATCATAGATGCTGTTCCCGCGCTGGCCTTAGGACCAATCGTGGCCAATGCAATAAATATTTCGCGTTTCAGGTTTTCATCAGCCGTCTTTAACAGTTCAACAAGAGCAGGCACTGCGGATTCTGCTTCGGGACCCATTTCGCCGAGCACGTCCACGATCAGATTTTGAAAAGGTTCCTCAGACAGTTTTCGGATCATTGCCGGCACCGCAGGCGCTCCGGTGTGCAACAACGCATTGGCCGCACTCACGGTGACCACTCCGTCGGAGTCTGCCAAGGCGCGGACAAGAGCGTCAATCACACCGACATCGCCTTTGCCAATCCTTCCCAGTGCATCCGCAGCCGCGGACCGCAGCATGATTTTTTTATCAGACAGCAACTCCAGCATCACACTTGAAAAACTGTTTGCTGCCGGGCCAAATTCCGCAATGGCGCGGACCGCTGTGATGCGAACCCACGGGGACTCATGCCGCAACATGCCGCCCAGCGCTGGCAACGCAATTTCCGAGTTGGAGTGAATCTTTCCCAACGCGGTGGTTGCCGCCCGGACGACCAGTTCAATCTTATCCTGCAGCAGCGGCAGCAAAGCGGGTACTGCTGATTCCGCAGCCGGTCCCAGTACACCCAGAATGTCACAGGCCTTTAGCCGCACGCGAGAATTTTGATCCGACAGAGCGGCAGTGACAGCGGGGACGACAGAAGCGCCGATCTCCGAGAGCGTAACGGCCGCCTCATTGCCGACATCGGATCGTTCGTCTCCCAGTGCCTTCACCAGGCGAGGAATGGATTTCTGTACGATCTCGTCTGTATCCTCTTCGATCATCAACAAACAGCGAATCGCCGACGTGGCGACAGCTGTGTCGGGATCAAGACACAGTTGCCGAATTTCTGATTCCGCTTCCGGCGACGCCGTTCCAATTTGCCGGAGGCTTTCCAGGGCGGCGGACTGATGCAGTGCGGATCCCGATTTCAGAAATCCTGAAAGGCTGCCTGCACTCTCATGGGCCAGCGGTCCGATCTTTCCCAGAGCAATGATGCATTCATATTGCAGCTCCGGACTGTCCTTGCCCATCAGCTTGGCGATCTCATGTGCTGCGGGGGCTCCGTAGGGCCCGATGGAACCAAGTTCAATCACAGCATCGAGCTGTTCCAGGTCGTCCTCAGATATCAGTTTTACAAGCAGTGCGTGAACGTCCACATCACTGACGTCGCCCTGTGGGCCGATTGCGACGGAGCGATTGATTGGAATGCAAAACAAGGCAAGCACCATGCCTGCCAGGAAAAGTCGAGGCAACCCGTTCATTTTAATCCTTGCATTGCGTGATCGCCTTCAACCGAAAGGCTGTTGAGGAATCTTCGGTCAGAAGAATAGTTCTCAGTGCCAATCTTTGCATAGTCACCGCTCAGCGTCTTGATCATTCGATGAGTGGCTTCATTAAGAATCTTTGAGGTTCTATCGCTGGCACCGTTTTGCGATTCAGCCTTGAGAGTCGTCTCGATCGTTTTCCTGTCCGTGCCAAACTCAGTTGCCATCAGCGACGCTGGCCAGTGGATCTGTCCCGTCAGCGGATCGAGCTCATCCGCTGAGAGCCTGGGATAAACCTGTGCCAGCGACGCCGGTGCCGGGCGGAGAGCGGCACGAGCCTTTGCTTCCGCCTTCTGTTGCTCCTGATCCGCCTCACTTGCGGCACGGAGGCGGCGGCGCATGTCAATGAACTTCTCCTGGTTATCGATGTACTTGCTCCGCGCCAGCGCATTCGCCTGATTCGCTTTCGCGTAATTCAATGAGGCAGCACCCTGCGCCATGGCCAGCGCGGCCTGGGCGCGGACGCCGGCGGAATAGGCCGTTCCAACACCACCACCGCCGCCACGTCCTCTGCCGTATCGATGGTAGCCTCGCGCATTGCAAGTTGCACCGCAGAAAGTAACGAAAACAATGCTCAGAATCAAAAGCCAACGTGCCATGTTTTTTCTCCAGGTCATGTGGCGGAGAGAAAATCTTCCTAAGACTTTTTCCCCACCAGAACAGCCACTGGCATCGACCAGATTTCCAGATTCTCTTCGTGGGCCAACGTAAAACCTGCTTCCTTCAGCAATCGCGCCGCTGCAATCGGCTGGCAATCCACAATGTGTGGAAAATGCTGATGCATCCACTTGTAGGTTTTTTCCAGGACGCTGTCGTTCTGACCTTCCGGCGTGACGGACATGGAGACAACGCCAATTCGTCCCGCTGGTCGCAGCACGCGTTTTGCTTCCGCAAGGACTGCAGGGATCTGGTCCAGTGGAAACAGTTCGAGCGTGAAACTCATCGTGACAACATCGAAACTGGCGTCTGGCCAGGGAATCGGCGGGACGGCGGCGACTCGCAGGTCGATACACTCCGCCAGTC
>JBBQSE010000529.1:0-5771 GCA_038214195.1 Planctomycetales bacterium | reverse complement strand
GTTCGATTCGGGCACCGGCGAGAACCATCGTCCGATGGGGCCGCTGCCGAAAACCGGAGAATGGGTTCGTCTGGAAGTCGATGCGGCTCATGTCGGATTGAAGGCCGGAGCGGAACTCAACGGCTGGGCATTCACGCAATTTGGCGGGCTGACCTATTGGGATACTGCAGGCATTGTGACCCGCACGCCACAGGCCGACCAGTCATTTGAATCTCTGCTGGCGTGGGAAGCCTTTGACCGCAGCATTGAGAAATCCTCCGTGCCGCAACCTGTTCGTGACGCGATCAAGATCGAATCCGACAAACGAACGCCCGAACAGTCCAAACTGATTCGTGAGCACTTCCTGAGGTACATTCATCCGAAGACACGACTAACTTTTGAGCCCCTGCAGAAGCAACTCGATGAAATCACCGCGAAGCGAACTGCAGTTGACTCCGCAATCCCTGTCACGATGGTCATGGCCGATCTGCCTCAGCCTCGCGATACGTTTGTGCTGAAGCGAGGCGAATACGATAAGCCGGGCGAAAAAGTCGAAGCCAACGTACCTGCAATGTTTCCGCCGCTGCCGGAAGGTGCTCCTCGCAATCGCCTTGGGCTGGCGAAATGGCTGACGGATCCTGTGCATCCGCTGACCGCCCGCGTCGCCGTCAACCGTTACTGGCAGCAGTATTTTGGCACCGGCATTGTAAAGACAGCGGAAGACTTTGGAAAACAAGGGCAATGGCCGACGAATCCCGCATTGCTCGATTGGCTTGCCGTGGAGTTCATTGAAAGCGGCTGGGACATCAAAGCCCTGCAAAAGCTGATCGTGACTTCCAGTGTTTATCGCCAGTCTTCCAGTGTCACCCCCGAACTGCTCGCCACTGATCCTGACAATGAAATGCTGGCCCGAGGCCCGCGTTTCCGTCTGGATGCCGAAGTCGTTCGCGACAGCGCGCTGGCGGTGAGTGGATTGCTCGTCGAGACCACAGGCGGCAAGAGCGTGCGACCGTATCAGCCGGATGGCATCTGGGAATCCGTCGCGTTTGTCGGCAGCACTACGCAAAACTACAAGCGAGACGACGGTGACGCGCTCTATCGACGCAGTCTGTACACGTTCTGGAAACGTACGGCACCGCCGCCCTCGCTGATGGCCTTTGACGCTCCGTCACGCGAAACCTGCGTCGCCCGCCGCGCTCGTACAAACACGCCGCTGCAGGCACTGGTCCTGATGAATGACACGCAGTACGTGGAAGCATCCCGCAAACTGGCCGCACGCATGTTGAGCGAAGGTGGTGATACAGCGGCGTCTCGACTGAGTTACGGTTTCCAGCTTTGCACGGCCAGAATGCCCACCAAACAGGAACTGGATGTCCTTACGCGAGTCCACCGCGAACAGCTCAGTCACTACACTGAGAACCCGGCGGAAGCCGACAAACTCCTGGTGATCGGCGCGTCGCCGCGCGCTGACGGCATGGATGCTGTGGAACACGCGGCGATGACCATGATGGCGAACCTGATTTTGAATCTCGATGAAACAATCACAAGGGAATAAGATTTCATGACGGCTCCAAGACCGCTGAGTCACGCTGACCTGCTGCAGCTGAAACGCTGGAATACACCGACAATTTACAACGGCTGGGAGCAAATCACTAAGCGTGATTTCTGCCTCGATGCTGTCAACATCGAAGAAACCCGCGACTTCATGCCGCAAATGGGACCGATGGTCGGTTACGCCGTGACAGTTGTGATTGAACCGAGCAACGTCGAACATCGCAAAACACTGCCGAATGCCACCTCTGAATATCGGAAGTACGTGGCCAGTATTCCCGGCCCGAAAATCGTCGTCATTCAGGATCTCGACAAACCGAGAGTCATCGGATCATTCTGGGGCGAAGTCAACGCCAATATTCACAAGGCTTTGGGCTGCGTCGGCACGATCACCGACGGTGCCATTCGAGACGTCGATGAAATGACCAATGCCGGACTGAAATCGCTCGCTCGCCGCCTGTGTGTCGGACACGCCGCCGTGCAGCCCGTGCGATTCAATTGCGAAGTCGAAGTCTTCGGCCGAAAGATCGCACCGGGAGATTTCATCCACGCCGACAAACATGGCTTCATCGTCATCACACCGGAAGAACAGCCCCACCTGCTGGAAGCGGCTCGTTTCATGGACAGCAATGAATGCAACACCGTCATCGCCGCAGCCCGCAACACATCCGGCCTGACCACTGAGGAAATCCTCGAAAACCTCGGCAACGCATCACGTCAATTCGGCAAGAATGCCCGCGAGAAATTCGCCAGGGACGGCGAGTGGTAGTTCTGTTTCTGCCGATCGTGCAATTCGTCGTGATAGAGCCGGGCTCCGCAAGAGATTCTATTTGACATCCAATCCCCGGATCGGTCTACTAACGCCCTCGGTGCGGCAGGTTTCCAGGCTGGCGATGAGGTTGTCTAGCGGCAACTCAATCGTCTCTCCGGGGTTACCCCGGGGCATTTGACGCACCGGCATTTCGTCGCGTGAGATTTAGTACGCTCCACGTACAATTCCTCACGCCATTCAGGTTTCGCTGGATTGATTTGCCGCGCCGAGTTTTGAAACTCGCTTTCCCATGAGCCACACGTACTTCGAAGCCATCCACCTCGCAGCAGCATTGCTAAATGGGCCGTGGAATAAGGCCTCGATGATGGAGCGTGTGGTGCCGCTGATTCGGGGTAACACAGAGTTTTCTGAAAGAGTTGTTCGCCGAACACTGGAACAGTTTGCGAAACATCGGCCACGTCGCGAAGGATTGGTCCAATTTCTCTATGAACAGTTTATTGCGTGCGACAGCAATGACGACGAAAACGAAGAAGAGGAATTTGAGGTCGATAGCTACCTGCAGCCAACGGTCTTCGACTGTCAGTCGCTCCGCTTTTCGGAACTGGAAGTGCCGCGATGGGAAACCGCGCGTGAGCTCGCCGAATGGCTGGATCTCGACGACGCGAGGCTGCTGTGGTATGCCGATCAGAAAGGCCTGGAGCGAGTTGTCCGAGATGGACCATTGCGACATTATCGATATCGGTGGATTCGGAAACGGCGAAGTGGCTTTCGTTTGATTGAATCACCCAAAAGAAATCTGATGCAGATTCAGCGGCGTCTGCTGGCGGCCTGTTTGCAGCGCCTGCCGATCCACGAAAACGCCCATGGGTTCCGACGAGGCCGATCCGTGACCTCGTACACAGCCGCGCACACAGGGCGACAGCTGGTCTTGCGAATGGACCTGCAGAATTTTTTCCCGTCACTTGCTCCATGGCGACTGACAAATTTACTGATGCTTGTCGGATACTGCGAAGAAGTGGCACGCATGATCACCGGACTGTGTACCAACGTCACGCCGCCTGCAGTTTGGAAGTCTCGAACCGATATGGGCAGTGATCAGCAACTGCGACACCTGCTGCAACAACCGCATTTTCCTCAGGGAGCACCGACATCTCCCGCCGTCGCCAATCTGATCGCATTTCGTCTCGACAGTCGGTTGAGCGGTCTCGCGAAATGGGCTGGCGCATCGTATACGCGGTATGCCGACGATCTGCTGTTTTCGGGCGACGAACAGTTTCGCAGACGCATCGATCGTTTTCGGTTATACGCGGCAGTGATCGCGATGGACGAAGGCTTTGAAGTGAATCATCACAAGACGCGAATCATGTCTCAAAGCGTCTGTCAGCGTGCCACCGGACTTGTCCTGAATCAGCACCAGAACATTTGCCGTAAAGAATTCGACTTGCTCAAGGCGACGCTGCATAACGCCGTTTGTCATGGTCCGGATTCACAGAACCGTGCCAATCATCAGGACTTCCGCAGTCATCTGCTGGGACGAGTCAATTATCTCGCTCAGTTCAACCCGGGCCGAGCCGCGAAGTTGCGAGCTGAGTTTGATGCGATTCAATGGGAGTAAGTCAGCCTGCAATTTGATGATTTGGACAGCGCCAGTTTCTGGAGAAAACACGGCTAAGCATCGATCGGTTAATTACTGTCTTATCAGCCGCAACGCGCCAGCGTCCGGTTCCTTGAGAAAACCGGGGGCTAGCGCCCAGCGGCTGATTAAGAACCGACAGTTGTTTTCCGCTCGATGCTAAAGTTCGCCAGGCAATGCGTCCCATGCGGATATGTAGGTTGATTCCAGGGGAACTTTGATGTGGACATCGGTCGTCAGAAACAGTGGCATCGCTGGCATGGGATCGCCAACAGCAAGCGGCTCAAGGTAGGCCACTTTTTCACGACCGGCCTGATAGGACGCCGGCAATCGATCCTGCCCGGCAGGAAACTCAAACACCTCGTCATGAATTTCGTCCCAGATCAGCTTATGCAGACCTTTGGGATCTCGTGGCGTTGGCGGAAACAGATCAACGATCAGCACGTGAACGCCGCTGCGAATGAAATCTACGGCCTTTTCGACAAAGTCAATCACCGCGCCGCGTTTATCCTTGTTGCCCGGCGAAACAAGTTCAATGATCGCGATGATCTGTCCGAGGTGATGACGGATCGCAATCCGGTTGGCGCGAGCGGCATAGTTCTCTTCTGTGCTGCGGTAAACAATCCGAGTGGTTGGTGCCTCTTTTGTGACAACACCGCCTTCGATGTCTCCTGTTAGTCCGCCCGTTCGGTTGCTTAGGATCGCTCGGGAAATAACTGTCCGAGTTTAAGTGAGCGGCAAGGCGCTAGCCGCCGGTATTACCAGCAGTCTATACTTCCCTCGGTCAGAAATGAGGCTGAGGATTTTGCGATAGTCCCCTCTCCCCCGCAATTGGTTTTCCAACCTGACACGTTTACCACGGGGGGAGAGGGCTAGGGTGAAGAATCAACTGTTTTCTGGCTAAGAATATTAACTCCAGGTCAGCCCCCTCATCCGGCCTATTGGCCACCTTCTCCCCCTTGCAGGCTGTCGATTTAATACCAACCTGAAGCGCCAGTTTTAAAGTTGCGATGTTTTGTTGATTTTCATGTGGTCGTCCTGTATTCGGTTGGCAATGCCGCAGCGAGCAGGCGTTTGAGCTTTGCGATGCCGCCGGGAGTTTTTAAGCGATCTGAAAGATATTTTAGTTCGCTGCCTGCACACTCCTGGCGATACGCATGACGCAAGCCATGCAAGCGTTGAGCTTCCCACCAGCGACGTGACTCCTCGCTCAGACGCCGATCCTGGATGTGCTTGATCCGTTCGAGCTCCAGGAACAACACCGTCGTGATCGCTGTTCCACCCATGCCTTCACAGCCCGGAAGTCCTGGAAGCTGTACTGCGCAAAGCCGAGCGTGGACTTCAATTTCTTGAAGAACAGTTCAACGATGGGACGTTGTTCATATTATTCAACCACCTGCAGACACTCTTCGAAGCTCGATACGGCCTCCTTCGTATACAACACCCATCGCAGAGCCTGACAGCCTTTGGGAGGTTTGAGTTCCTGAACCTGAACAACGTTGGTCGGAATTGCCCGGATGTCGCGATCCATCACGAACGCCGTCGCGCCTTCACGCGGACGAATGAGCGTCAACGATGCCGAACGCACTTCCACGTTCGCCCAGCACGCCGCCTGATTTGTATTCGCCGAGACATAAACAAGGTACGTTCCCATGAGCGTCGCTGACTCCATCGCTTCACCCAGCTTCACCACGGTGCCATCCGCAGTGTGGAGTTTTCGCGTCAATTGTGCTGCTCGGATCACCCAACTGTCGCCCTTGATGTGCAGATGTGCAAACACGTCGAAGTTGTCAGCGCCACGATCGCACACATGAATAAACTGCACGGCCCTGCTGC
>JBBQSE010000528.1:0-5781 GCA_038214195.1 Planctomycetales bacterium | reverse complement strand
TTTCATGGACGGCGGGCCGAGTCACGTCGATACGTTCGACTACAAGCCGATGCTCAAGAAGCACCAGGGCCAGCCGATTGGGCCGAAGTGGATTTCGAAACGCTCCGACAATGGCGCTGGCCGAGTCTGGTTGGGCAGCCCCTGGGAGTTCAAACAGCGTGGCGAAAGTGGCCTGTGGGTGAGTGAACTATTTCCTCGACTGGCACAAGTCGCCGATCACCTCTGTGTGGTCCGGTCTATGGTGGGTGAGCTGCCGTTGCATGGGTAATCGAATCTGCTTCTTCATACGGGACGTGTCGGTGGCCAGGCTCCTAGTCTGGGAGCCTGGATCTCCTATGGATTGGGGACGGCGAACGCAAATCTCCCCGCATATGTGCTCCTCAACAATGACTGGGTACCCAATGGCGGACTGGAAAACTTTGGCAGTTCATTCCTCCCCGCCAGCCATCAGGCCACGGTGATGCGGTCCAAAGGAATCGCCGTCGACAACATCACACCTCGCGACGCGGCGTCTCTCCAACGGCAGAAGCTCTCGTTGTTAGCCGAGGGGAATGCGGCCTTTGGCGCACAAACATCCGATCCGCATGTCATCGAGGCCGCCATCGCGAATTACGAGACTGCCTTCCGGATGCAGAGTTCGGTGCCCGATCTCGCGGACATCAGCCGTGAGCCGGAATATATCCAAAAGATGTACGGTGTGGACTCTGCGGACGAGCATCAGCGGTTCTATGCTACTCAAGCCCTGCGAGCACGACGACTCGTTGAGGCCGGTGTCCGATTCGTCGAGATCACCTGTCCGAGCTTCGATGGCAACAACTCGCCATGGGACCAGCACTCGCATCTCAAAGCCAACCATGAAAAAAACGCCCGCGTCACGGAACAGTCCGTCGCGGCTCTGATCACAGACCTGCACCAGCGTGGATTGCTAGATGAGACCATCGTGCTGTGGGCTGGCGAAATGGGTCGCACTCCGGCAGTCGGTGCGATCAACGAAATCACTGGCCGAGATCATCACGTCAGCGGTTACACCATCTTCATGGCCGGCGGCGGCTTTAAAGGTGGCATCACCTACGGCGAAACCGACGAGTTCGGCACGAACGCGATTGTTGATCCCGTCACCGTGCATGACATCCACGCCACCATGCTGCACCAACTGGGCATCGATCACGAACGACTCACGTTTCGTTACGGCGGGCGCGATATTCGACTCACCGACGTGCATGGCAAGGTCATCAGCGAAATACTGAAGTCTTTGTGAATTGAAGATGGAGCCTCACCACACAATGCGGACCAGTGACGCATACTGTTGTATCATACCGTCGGCAGTAACAAATTCCATGTTCTCGCTACGGGCCTGCGCGATCAGCATTCGATCAAACGGATCGCTGTGGTATGTCGGTAAATCTCCAACCGCAACAACGTGATCCGCGCGAATTGGAAGAAAACCGAACGGACCATTGGTCACTTCAGCCTTGACGATGTCACTCAATGGCATGCCTAAATCCAGCTTGCCGAGTTGCGATTTGATTTGAATTTCCCAGAGGCTGGCGGCGCTCAGGTACAGTGAATTCGTTGGATCAGAACACTCGTCGGACGCCCGTCCCGATAGCCTCTCCGGCGATTCCATGAGCCACAAAAACGTGTGCGTATCGACAAGCAACTTCAAACCTGTCTCCCTAACCAGAATTCGTCAGGCAGCGCCGCATCGAAGTCTTCGGCGATCTTGATCTTGCCGCGATATTTGCCGAACTCACGTTTGCCGTTGTCCGGTGGAACAGAAACAAGGCGGGCAGTCGGACGTCCTTCGTCAGTAATCACAACCTCTTGTCCTTGATGTGCGAGTTTGACCAGTTCGCTGATTCGGGATCCCGCTTCATCAATGTTGACGGTAGTTATAGACATCTTACTTTCCTTTCGGCGTATTTTCCACGGACAAAATTGTCTATCAGATATTCTCCTCTGTTATCAATGCCCATTCGTTCGGCAGGACAGGACAGATCCAACGCGGCTTTTGCCCGAGATCAGTTGAGCCTGCTTCAAAATGAAGCGACGCGGGCAGATGAGTCCACAGTACCGGCGACGTCGGCGAACAGCGATGCTGCTGAAGCATCAGTGCAGTCGATCGAGGAAAGTGGCCCGAAAAGATTGAGCACCGTGCCAAGAGGATTGACGTGCAGGCCGACTTGCCCCGGACACCGAGTCGGACCCAGCACAAGTCCAGTGGCCCGCGTGCAATGCGCGAAGCTTCTCGTGCGATGAGCAGAACGAAGAGGCCAACATCGTAGCCCTTCGCGTGCCCAAGAATCGCTTTCGTGCACGATTCAAGGCAGGAGCCGTATAACGTGGTTCGTCGACGATGGATCTGTGCGGGTGCGGCTGGAACCAGCCACCCCTACGGCGATCCTTGTTGTTTTGCAGATCAAAGACGTATCAAAGAGGCCTGCCCCTTTGATTCTGCCCTTTGATTACCCCCGACGTGCATGGCCGAGTCGTAAGGGAGATTTTGGCGTGATGACAATTAGAGACGTGTAGGCTTCGTGAACAGACACAATCCCTGACATGCACCCACGTTTGACGGAAGGGCTGATCTACTGATAAAAGCCGGAAAGTTCGGTGTTGTCACTGTCTCCACGCGGATCCATTGCTCGAACGCCCGGCCCGTTCCAGTGGCTTACACGTGAGCCACATCACGAAGCTGAGCTGACAGTTTCGCAACAATCAACTGATTCAGGCTCACGCCTTCTGATTCCGCTTCATGCGACAACGCAGCATGGAGCGACTTCGGAACACAAACGAGAATTTTTCCGTTGAAGTCTTCGGACATGCCAGACCTGCCAGGCAGCGACTGAATCATCGAGCGAATTTCTTCGTATTGCTCAGTGTTGCTGAATGCAGTGCGTTCCGCAGGCGTACGGCACAACTGCGAAAACGATCCGCCAACGCCGTAAGCACTGTTATCCGACTGAAATCCTCCGAGACCCGACCATTGCCGGGAGTGGCTCCTCCGTCTAAAATAGCAGCATGCCTACTGTATTCCGCCACGGTCCTTATCGCTTTTTCTTCTATTCCGCTGATGGCGTAGAACCACCGCATATTCACTGCGAACGTGACCGATCCGAAGCTAAATTTTGGCTTGAGCCTCCGCGATTGGCTTCCAGTCACGGTTTCAATGCTGGTGAACTGTCGACAATCATTTCGATTGTTGCCGATCGAGAACAATTTATCCTGGACTTTTGGAATGACTATTTTGGCGACTGACATTAAATTACCAAGCGTTACCGATGTTTCACTCACAGACGAGCGTTTGAATATTTCGCTTTCAGACGGTCGCGACATATCTGTTCCTGTCGTCTGGTATCCACGACTGATGCACGCGACGACGGCGGAGCGCTCGGATTGGCGATTGATTGGTGACGGCTCTGGCATTCATTGGCCGCAGCTTGATGAGGATATCAGTGTTCGAAACGTCATCGACGGCAGGCGTTCGGTGGAGAGTCAGCAATCGTTGCAACGATGGTTTAAGTCTCGTGACGATGGCCTGGCTGACAAGAAGAGCGGATAACTAGGCTTTGAGTTCGGAAACCGAATAAGACCCTAACCGCCCAACGAATTCCTTGTGCCGATTTTTGCACGAAGGTGTTATCATCCGGGGAGAAAGTGAGACCTTCCATGTCAGAATACAAGTTTCCAGCAGCCGTCAGCCACTTGATTGACACTTGATCCTTGTGCCGAGCAATACTCGTGAATTCACCTTAATCTCCGGACTGCAGGTCGAGGACTGGAGTGTGTGATTTGCAATCTGGAAACCGAACCGAAAACGCATAAAGGAACCGAATACGCGGTTTTTAAGAAAACGATTCCTAACACCTTTTGCGTTCCCCGTTACGGCGGTCGGGACTATCGACTCACCGACGTGCATGGACGAGTCGTGAAGGAGATTTTGACGTGACGACAATTGGAGACCACCTGAATCCTTTGCTATGTGCGTCCTTTTGCGTCTAAACCATTGACTCAGGAGACTCTCGTGTTGGCGAGAAACTTGGAGCCATCTCCGAGATCTCTTTGACCAGTTTTCTTAATCGCTCGTCGTTGTTGGATTGACTGCTTTTTGCTTCCTTCGGTGAAATGATGACACCGTGTAATTGTGCCCGAAGATTGTCCCAGCGTTTTTGCAATACATCCCAATTCCACTCGTCGTAAGTTCCGCGAAATATGATCGGGTGAATTTCGATTCGCGGCAAAGCTTCCCCCGTTGTGCCTTCGTTGATCGCTGATCTCAACTTGCGAGACCAATGACTGTTCACGCGATCAACGCGACCGATTTGCTGCTCCACCACGCCTGGATTCCATTCGGGATGCAACAACACGACACAACCACACGCTTCGTGTAAGTTCAGCCCTTCACGTCCGACAAGCGATTGCGCTACCAACACTCGGGGGAACGATTCAGTGCGATTGAACGCCAAACGCATCATCTGTCTCGATTCTTGCCGAGTTTCTCCAAACATCAACCTTGCAAATCCGCCCCGCGTTCGCGTCGTCTCTTCATCGAGTCGCATCCAAATGTCATCCCACTCTTCACTCGCCTCCGCTTCGTCCAGTTCCACGTCGACATCTGCATTGTCTCGGTCACTTAATGCAAAAATCACCTGACAAAACGCTTTGGCGCAGTCCCTTGGACTTGCATCTGTGATTGAGTGTGTTGCCGTACCAAGCAAGTCACCGATCGCGCGAGACATGAGCGTGAGCGCATTGGTCCGGTCAGGTGAATCCTCTTCCGCAGCATCCTTGAAAGTGCGAAAGATCGCGTTCGCGAAACGGCCTGAGTTGTCCAGCTCGCCAAGGCCAATCTCGATTTTTTGGATCAACGAACTGCGAAAGCTTTTGCGGCGGTTTTCGTCTCGATCATAGGCGGCTGACAACCGAGCGTTGATTGCGTCTTTATCAAGCTCAAGCTGCGATCCCAACTGCTGATGAGCCGCCTGGATCGCGGGCCACTGATCTCCCTCGCCCTGGACGATCATCGACCGTTGAGGCCAAGTGCCGGTGCCATGTGAGTCAGGTAAATGATCGTCCAAACAGCGCAGCATCTCACGAGCATTGAGCAAATTGACGAGACTACGAAGCGGCCGCGTGAATCGTCCAAACACCAACACCTTTTCTCCCGATTTCGTCTTCTCTTCGATGACGTCGCGGCATTTCAAGATCGCGGGATGATTGAGCAGCGATTCTTCACCGCCGCTAAACGCATCTCCAATCGTTTGCATCCACCACTGAGTCCGTTGATCGCGTTTCGCATCCGGTTTGCGAGCACCCGACTGTTCTTGATCATCGGCTTCCTGCTTGGCATCGTCGTCGGTTCGTTGGCCTTCATCTAAGAACTTTGCGATGCCGTGTCCGCTGCCGATCGTCAATCGCATTCGTTTCGCCGTCCCCTCGTCAGCTTGCTGAGTGACCACCGACAACGCTTCTGCGGCGCACACCGCTTTTCGCCAAGCCGGTGACAGCGACGGAGTCTCGACGTTCATTGCAACTTGTTGTCGATAGGCATGGATGCCCAGTTTTGATACCTCCTGGAACTGAATCACATCTTCATCTTCGCGTTTGTCACGGCGAAGCAAGTATGGCGAAAGTGTCTCTTGAAATTCCTTGGCTGCAACAAAAAAAGCTTGGCGAGCTTCGTCGCTGGTTTGCCAAGTCAAACGAAGTCGTGCCAAGGCATCGACATACTGCACGCTGACTCGATCCACTTCATCGAGATCGAGTACGTCGCTTGGCAAC
>JBBQSE010000527.1:0-5807 GCA_038214195.1 Planctomycetales bacterium | reverse complement strand
AAGACGGTGCTGTTTGACATCGATAATTCCTCCGGCTGGATGCGATTCGCATCAGTGGATGACGATTCACTCCGTGGTGAATTGCGGATTCGGGCGAGGAATAACAGTCCGCTCTCAGGACAGCTGACAGCGGCAGCGGGGCTCAGTGAATTCGCTCCGATTTTGAACGACAACGCGGCGGCAACGATCCACCTGTGCGTTCGGTTTCCGGAAGAAGCTCCAGCGGCATTGCTCGCCGCCGCAGCATGGATGCAGGATGCCATCGATCGCGAAACAGACGGTGACCCGGCGATGAAGGATGCCGCGCGAGTCATTTCGGAATCAATCGCAGGGATCGCGGAGCATCGTAATTTAGAACTGGTGTTAAAGGCCGGTTGGTCAGACTCATCCGGCGGAGTGTTCTACGGCGGCCTGCAGGTCGATGAGAATCCTCAACTGCTCCGGAGTCTGCATCATCTGATGACGCACTCAACAGGTGCGCCGCCAAACGTCAATGAAATGATTACGTTGTCGGAGGTCGATGGTCGTCCATCGATTCGGATGAGTTTTCCCGATGACGCGGTAGAAATTTTTGTCGCGGCGTCTGGTTTGCGAATCACCCACGTCTACCTGATGCACGAAGGCCGTCGGCTGTGGTTTGCCGCGGGTGCCGAAAACGCAAACGAAATTCTGCGTCAATCAATCGATCGGTGTCACGAGAGCGGGCTGGCCTACCGAACTCCGCTGCTCACTGCGAAGATTGATATGGAACGCTGGCTCGCGTATCCTCAGAATGACGCATCCGGCATCGCACCGCTGCCCCATTGGCTGGATGAAAATGCCTGGTGGTTCCCGCCAAATCCAAGTGCATTCAATTTCGGCATGATGGACCAAAGTAAGCCGACACCAATCATGCAACGTGTCTTCGATCTCGGCGGGGCACAGCAGGCGGACATAACGATTCAAGCCGACGAAAGCGGAATCCTCGTCCAGGCATCCCTCGGTGAGGCACTCGCCAACCATATGCTCGCCCGGATGATCGACGCTCAGGAATCCGAGATGACGAGTTTCGAACAGGTGCAACAGGCCGAAGTAATGGAGAGTTCAAAACCCGCCGAAGTTGAGCCCGCGCCGCAATAGCCCGCCGGATCGCCGTAGCCCGACCTGTCTCAGGTCGGGATTCACCTTGGCACGAAGTAGATTCCGGTGCCCTGCTGCAAAAGAGTTTACGGCCCAACAGCCGGTTCCAAAAACGCGACATACGCAAATCAGCCGCCACGCGCTAGCGTCCGGTTGCCGACGCGACACGCGTGGCGGAGATGGGGCGTTGCGGTCCACGCAAATCAGCCAGCACGCGCTAGCGTCTGGTTCACGGTTTGTCCGTGCATTTTCCTATCACAGGCAGCAGCATTTGGTCAATTGCCGAAACAAATCAACCGGAACACTGTTGCGGCTGATGCGCGTGTACTTCAAAAACCGGACGCTAGCGCGTGGCGGCTGATGGATGCAGCTGACGCCGCTATTTTCTGTCCTGGCCGTCGGTGGTGTATTGGATTGCCGATTCGAGATCGACTTCGTTGTTGACGCATTCCCAGTCGCCGCCGACTGTCCAGACGGGGCGTTCGCGGAACGGGATCCACTGATTTCGTAATCCACGGGTGCCGTTAGCTTTCAACTGATCGCGAACGGCTTTGCCTGAATAACCCTTCGCGGTAGCTACAACGTGAACATGGTTGGTTCGCGCGTTGACGGCCCATAAATGCCAGTTTCGATGATCGCAGTGGTGCTGACATTCCTGTTCAACAATAGCTCGTTGATCGACGGACAGCAGAATGATCGCATGCTTCAATCGATCCTGACGCCATTCCACCAGCCGAGGTTTTGGCAACTGATTTCCTTTTCGCCGCTGCCGCCAGCCGCGGAGATCGCCCTGCAGATGCGTTCCATACACGGTCCATGTGATGAAGAATCCGAGTGGTTCGTCAGTATTCATTGCTCCACCGTCACGACCAAACAGACGCCCAAATCAGCCGCCACGCGTTAGCGTCCGGTTAATTCAGCCCCCCCGAGTTTACACCAATTCCATGACTGTTTTCCAGCGTATCAGATCATCAGCCACGCGCCAGCACCTTGTTCATGTTCATCCGGTGTTTTTCGGATCAGTATCACGGGCAGACCAGTGGCATCCGGCCAATTGTCAAAACAAATCCAATGGGACACTGCAGCGACCGGTGCGCGTGTTTTTCAAGAACCGGACGCTATCGCGTGGCGGCTGATGGGGCGTTTCAATCTTACAAATCAGCCAGCACGCGCTAGCGTCTGGTTTTGTCGGCGTGGTTTTGAATCACCGGCTTCTTGCAAATTGTTGACGCAAATCGAAAGGAACGTTGCAGCGACTGGTGCGCGTGTGTTTCAACAACCGGACGCTAGCGCGTGGCGGCTGATGTGGCGGGTAAATCGCAAAACCGCAAAGGGAAAAACCGACAAAGCCCAGACTGTTACGGAGTCCTGGAAATCCGAAAGCCGAAAAAGTAGTCACGGAAGTAGGGTGAGTTGTTGTAGCGAGTCGCCGACCGCTGATGCAGCGGACCGAAGTCAAACCTACCGCCCCGCAAAACACAAGAATCTCTGCTGACATCGTATTTGTCCCAGCACCACTCCAGGACATTGCCATGAATATCGAAGAGTCCCCACGCATTAGGAATCAACTGCCCGCAAATACTGGGATCTCTCTTGTCGTAGACTCCATATTCAGGCAAAAATTTCTCGTCATCCCCGAAAGAGTATCCACTTGCACTCATCGCCCGACAGGCGTACTCCCATTCCTTTTCGGTCGGGAGCCGATATCCAAGCTGACCGTCTGGATTGAGCTGCACATCTGAACTGGCGATTCGCTTTCGTTCGTATTCTTCCACGCCTACAAGATTGTAGTATGGTTTCAACTGTTGATTCTCACTCAGGGCATTGCAAAACGCGATCGCGGCGTACCAACTTACGGAACGGATCGGTAGTCGATCTGCATCTGAGACTTCGGCTGTGTTCTCAGCCACAATGTCCCCAAACTCAGGCAGGAGCAGTTTGAATTGTCGGACGGTGATCTCCCGATCGGATACCCAAATTTCCGAAAAATGCTCAGCTTTGTCATCGGCAGTCGGATCCCCTGTCCAACCGCCGTTCTGCCTTGCTCCAATACCGTCTGTGACTGAGCCCAGTGCAAATTCTTTCGCAGGGACCTTCACCATCGTGAGGCCAACGATTTGTTCGGGCACGTCCTTCGATTGAAGTTTGAGATACTGCCACCCCAATTTGGCATTCGATTCGGGTTGAGCCTCAATCTGTTTTTCCAGTTCGTCATCTGTAACACCCTGCTGCAGCAACGCCCAGCGTGCTGCGCTGTGGGTGCCGCCGTCCGGGGCTGTGCGATACAGATCCTTGAGCACTCCCTGAGTGGCCTGCGCACCTTCAGCCTTCAATGTGCCGACTGCGATGCAGAGGGCCGAACGGATTTCCTGATCCAGATTTTCGTCGCCCAGCCAAGTCGCGATTTGTTTCAGATCCCCAGGAAATTCGGAAAAGGAATGAATAAATGACGTTCGTTGCGATGGATCTTTCTGAACCCGGCACACTGGCCCGACAAGGGCGAAAATGCCGAGCTCAGCGGCGACTACTACAATTCTGTTCGTCGCGATCGGACTGCTCGGGTTCTTAAGCATGTCCCGCAGTCCAGATTCCACCGTTGAGTTGTTACCCTTGTGCATCAAGGAAAGGGCTTTTAGCAAATTCTCTCCCTCACTCTTTGGAAACACATCGGGATCAGCAACCTGATTGAGCAGGAACTTCATGTCTTCCACCTTGTATGAATCGAAGTAAACGAGCCCGTAAACCGCATGGATTTTTTGGATCGCAGATCGCTTGTCGCTTTCGAACGCCCGCCGGAGCAGCACGCCAGCGAAATCACGATACGCTTCCAAATCCAGCAGAGCATATTTCACCGTCGATGGTTCCGGATTCAGCAGCCGTTCCACCAGAGTATGGGCTTGTGATTCACGATTGTTCTGCCGTATCGCATATGCTGTGATCAAAATCGCAAGCAGCAACAAGACACCGATTCCGCCAAAAGCGTATTTGCGCCGTTGTTGAGCCTTCTGACTAGCGACTATGAATCTGCATTCGAATACTTCGAGTTCCGCGACTCTGGATGGAATATACTGGTGCGATTCACGCAACGCATTTCCTCGGAGCAGTGCCGTTTTTGGGTCACGTTCAAATTCAGACAGCAGCGGGACCAGTCGGCTGCGCCACTGCAGGAACTGGCGGTCGTCGTTGACCCATTGCTTCAATCGATCCCACCGACGCAGTAATTCTTCATGAGCCACTTCCACGGTTTCCTGTCGCACTTCTCCCTGAGGCGATGCAGACGGAACTCCATTGTGTTGGGAGTCAGACTGTTCTTTCGCGATCACGACCCCGGTCGTGACCAACAGGCGTTCACTGGCCAGTTTCCGAGCAACCTGCTGAGTCGTCGCGTCCAGACCCTGCAGGTCCGCACGACGCCTCGTATCCTCTTCCGTCTTCGCGCCGGCCTGCACCAGTCTGCGAAACAGGTACTCTGCGGCGTTTTGCTCATCCGGGTTGAGCTGCTTGAAGATCGTCTCGGCGCGTGTGGCAATGGCGCCTGTGATGCGTCCGAGGGCCTGATAGGCATCGTGTGTCAATTGTCCATCGCCACGCCGTTTGTCCCAGAGTTCTCCGAGCACAAATTCCAGCAGCGGCAAGCTGCCCGGCTCGTCACCGGCATCATCCAGAATCCGATCGACCAGCCCGTCCTGAAATACGAGCCCGACTTTCCCCGCTGGTTCTTCAATCACACTACGTAGCTCGTCACGATTCATGGGGCCGAGGTCGAGGCGACTGTTTTCCAGACGATCCAGCAGCATGCGGTGCTTTAGAACTTCGCCATAAAAATCCCAGCGGACTGTGAACACAACCGACAGCGGTGATCCAGTGCGTGAGGTGGCGTCGAGCAGTTCTTCAATGAAGCGATTGCGTTGCGTCTCGCTTTTGCAGTTCGTATAGATCTCTTCCCATTGATCGACGACCAGCAACAGTCGCTCCGTGCCCTTCTGCTGCCGCAGCCCTTCGACGGCCAGGTCCCACAGCGGCACTCGGCCATGCTCAAGATCCTCAGCCAGTGCGTTGCGTTTACGGATCAGATCGATCCCCGACAAATCGGGTTCGACAAGTGGGAGGAATACGTCGGCCAGCGAATGCAGCGGATTGTCTTGGGGAATCATCGTCACGATGTCCCAGACGGTCCCATCGTCCGGACGCCGCAACTGAGGGACCAGACCGGCGCGAACAACGGATGACTTCCCACTCCCGGATGCACCGACGACCGCCACCAGCGGATGCTGTTTGACGAGACTTACCAGTTTGTCGGTGTAAGCCTGACGTCCAAAAAAGAATTCAGCGTCCTCTTCGCGAAACGCCAGTAGTCCGCGGAACGGACAGATGGTGGCTCGTGGTTCGAGTTTCCCACTCCGATCGATCGTCTCACCGCGAATCGCCGCAGCCAGAAAGTCCAGTTGCTCCGAATTACCGGGATCATCTCGCAGATCGACCCACATCAACTGCTTCATGAACCCCAGCGGCGGCTGGCAACCTGGCAGCAGCACGGGAATAACCGGGAAATTTGTGGCACCGGCCAGACGATCAAGAGCCCACGCCCGCTCTCGCTGCTGCCAGCGTCCCATTTCGTTCGGTCCGACGAACATGACAACCGAACGACTCGAACCGAGGGCCTGCTCAAGAGCTTCCACCCAGTCTCG
>JBBQSE010000526.1:0-5809 GCA_038214195.1 Planctomycetales bacterium | reverse complement strand
GGGCTCTCAACACCGGGCGACGACGTACTCGCGGCGTTTCAGCGAGTCTCCACGCGACTCGGTATGCGGCGAGTCGTCAACGTCTACCATTCGACGCTGGCAAAAGGTCCGCTCGTCGTTGGCTATCTGCGACCGATCGTGCTGCTTCCGGTGAGTCTGGCGACCAGCATTCCAATGCCGCAACTGGAAGCGATCCTCGCGCATGAACTTGCCCACATTCGTCGCCACGACTTTGTGATTAATCTACTGCAAACGCTGGTCGAGACGCTCTTCTTCTATCATCCCGCCGTCTGGTGGCTCTCGCATCGCATCCGAATAGAACGCGAACACTGCTGCGATGATCTGGTGATCAAACTCTTCAACAACGCCCCCGACTACGGCCGCGCGCTGCTGGCGGTGGAGCAGCTTCAGGGCCAAACAACGTCGCTGGCACTTGGTGCGAAGGATGGCTCTCTGTTGGAAAGAATTCGGCGGATTGTGAGCGCTGACTCGAGTCAGGTGGTGAGCCGGTCATGGTTGGTGTTGCCCTTGATTCTCTGCGTGTGCTCGGTTGCTGCGATCTCAGCAATCAAAATGCGGAATGTTCAGGGAAATGAAGGAAATTCGGGCGACAGGGAAACAGTGTCTTTGATTGCCGAACTACCCGACGGAGTCCGCGTTGAATTACTCGGCGTCTCAACGCCGCCGATTGAAATGCCATCGAAAGACAAGCGCGAATGGTGGAGTGGTGACGGTTCAAGGCTGACGAGTCCTGCTTTTGATTCAGACGTTCTGAAGTTCGCGCACGGTGGCAGTGACAATCGTGAACTTGTGTTTCGTTTGTTCGGCCAAGGAGTCTTCAAGCCCCGCGTTCGTGACAAGGCGTTAGAGGCGTTATCCCCGACCTATGATGCCATTAGCGGGAACGGGCCGATGGTTCAGGTTCATGCGGTCGAACTGTTTCACGACGGAAAGTCCGTTGGACATTTAGATGGTGCGGGGTCGGAGATTGAGTCTGAAATCATGAAGACGGATCTTCCCTTTCCGCAACGTCCCAAGAGACACGCGACCGGAGTTTACGACCCAAATATCAATGAACCCTGTGTCATCCACAGTCGCTTCGGCCCAATCGGAAATGCCGATAACGCGACTGTGAAAATACGGATTTGTACGCAGGAGCCTGTCACGGCGTCTTACCATCCAATCGGAAAACTCATTGAGGTACGACATGGCGAAGATCCGGTACTGCGCCAGGCAGCTCAGCGGATGATTGATGATCTTCACATCGTGCGAACCGGACCATTCGAAGACGGATTTGCGATCTGGACCTCGCCATTCGACATCAATAGTGAGGCTGGTGTTGCAGCTCTCCAACTGCACGCAGTTGATACATCATTGTTGACATTCAATGGCGTCGCAGATGGCAAAGAATTGCGATTTGCGTCCCGAGAACGTCCGGAAGACGTCGAGAGCTTCGACGTTATCGTGCGGCCGTACACGCATGTGATAACGTTCGAAAATGTTTCGCTGCAGCCAGGAGAGCAGACGGATGTGAAGGTATCGATTGAGGCAATTGGCGGGCAAGGCGGCATCGTTGCAAACACACCGCCAGAGAAAGTCGATGAATTAAAACTCTTTGCCCAGCGTTTGCGTGCCATCGCACCGGCTGATTGGACCGTTGAGCAATCGGACGACGCTTTTCGATTGCTGGGACCGGAAGTCGCCGACGGAGAAACTCAGGCGTCCATCCTGCTGTGGTTCGATGACTACAATATTGTTCCGGGTTATCTTGATAAACGCGACAAGTCACGGTGGAAGATTGAGGCTCTCGACAACACTCGGATCGGCCAGGGTTACTTCGTACGCAACAAAGAGTCGTATAACGGATGGGCCGATTTCTTTCTGGATGTCCGAAAAATTGAGCCTGTTGATCACATTGCTTTCGCAGATCTTGATGGACTCCGCAATGTGAATTGGTTCGAGATCGCATTGGTGCGGGATCTTGAAGTTGGAACTGACGGACGACGAGTGCGTATGCTGGAGACTCAAAGTGGTCTCGGTCCAATTGATTTTGGAATCACGTCCGTGACAAAGTATCTGGTGATCGGTCGGTTGCCGGATCCAAAGACAGCATCGACGGATGAAGAACGAGCAACGGCAGAACGGTATCTCGCGACAGTCCATGAATTGCGGGCTGAAGCGGAGTCTCTGAGTGTTCCCGTGGTATCAATCGCGGAACTCGATTGGTACACGCGGACTCAACTGATGGAGGGCAGCAGTGTTCAGCGAGTTACCCGGCCGGCAGATCCCAATCGAATTCAGCCGCCCGCGTGCCTGATCTCAGGCGAAGGGCTTGTTGCGGTACCTCTTGCTCAGGCTGCAGCGACTTTCGATGAACAGAAGCCGATTGAGGAAATGCCGACAAAGTTGCGTGGGGTGATCAGTGACGTCGATGCTGCCCGGAATGTTGTAGAAATCAGTCTCGGCGCAGACGACGGGCTGGTTGAGGGACAAGTGTTCGAAGTCCATGAAATTCTGCCCGGAAGCAACCAGCCGTCGCCGGTCGCCAAAGGGACGATTCGGATTACCAATGAAATTGATCCAGACACAGCGACTGCTCAGATTATTCAATTGCAGCCAAAGGCGATTTTGCAACGCGGTGACCTGGTCGTCAGCATTGCGGCTGCTGGTGCAGCTATCAATCCAACGAGCCAGGCAGGCACAACTCAAGACGGTAAAGATGAAGCACCAGGCGTCGTGACGACGAAACCATTCGCCGCGACGGCTGGTGACCCTGCCTTTGTTCTGCCCGATCACTTGAACGTGATGGCCGTTGGTTTTGGCAGCGACGGCAAGACTCTGATTGGAGTTTCAACGGAAAGCGACGTCGCGATTCGAACGTGGGATGTTACCGAAAAGAAGCTGGCGAGCGAACTTAAACTGGATGCCAACAAGCACGGCAATTTTTTTCTGCAGGGCAATCTGACGCTGTCGAAGAATGGGACGCGCGTCGTCTGTATTCTTGGCGGCAATGTGACAATCTGGGATGCCGCAACTGGGAAGCTTCTGCGAACACTGGAAGTACCGAATGACCTGAAGCACGGCTTGCTTCGGGGATTGTCCTGCACTCCGGATCTGTCTCTGATCGCGTGCGGGAGAAATCCTGGAGTCGGTGGTTTCAGTCCGCCGGACGCCCATGCCGTCGTATGGAACGCGGACACCGGTGAAGTTGTGCAGACGGTGAAGCATGAAAACGCCGTCCAGGTGCAGAGTCTGGCTCTGTCGGCGGACGGCAAATGGCTGGCGACTGGTGGTCAGCAGGAAGGAACGCGAGTCTGGGAAGTGAGTTCCGGAAAGCTGCTGCTGGATCTGCCAAACGCAAATCCTGATCGCCAGCATCCTGATGCCGAGGTGCGGGAACCGAACGCCAGTCAAGTTCTGTGTTTGGCATTTTCTCCGGATGGAAAGCAACTCGCCATCGGTGATATGTTCGGCGTGAAACTTGTCGATGCCGTCACGGGGAAACTCCTGCATCGATTTGACGCTCCGTTTCGTTACGGTCGCTCGGCCTTCGTGTTCTCGCCGGACAGTCAATTGCTCGCCCGTGTCGAGACGGACAAAGTCGTGCCGATCTGGTCAACTCGAACGGGTCAACTGGTGACGGTTCTCCCGACCGAAGCTCACGACGGAACGTTCTCAGACGATGGTCAGTGGTTCGCGGTTGGCCGAACGAATGGCAACGAGGGCATCGCCGTATGGCGGATCAGGATACCATCGAAAGTTGCGAAAACCTCCGCCGCAGTGGACACCCATCCGCCGCTTGAATTCCGCATCGCGGCGAACCCGGCGGACAGCGATGTTGAACCGCGAGTTCCCAAAGATTTTGATCAGCGGCATTATCCTGACGACACTGCGGAAGACAGCGATAAGGCAACAGATGCCGGTTTCCGCTGGCTCAGAGTCGCCGACCAAAAAAACAGCAAAGTCGCCCTGCTTGTGGAAGGTGTTCGCGGCGAAGATGTGCGTGTCGCATTGCTTGCCGATACGCCAGAGCACGCATTGCTGTGGGACGGCACATGGTCTGTTAAAGATTGCCACGTTTTGCCCGATCCCAATCGTGCCGATCAGTATTCGGTTTCTGTGCAGCTCGACGAAGTCGGCGGCAAAGCGATGCGCAAGCTGACAAAATTACATCTCAGTCAGCCACTAGCAATCGTAATCAACGGCGAGATCTTCGCAGCGCCAACGATTCGCGACGAAATCGGCGGTGCGTTGATGATCACCACAAGCCTTGACGAGACGCAGGCAAATGCACTGGCTGCTGCGATTTTGAAGAGCAAAGATCGTCAGCAGGGAAAACCGCATGAGCAGAACGCCGAGCCTGCGGTGCCGGTGCCCGGCCAGAAGGGAGCCGACATCAATATCGATGCGTATCGGCCTCATACGTTGACGCCATCTGATCTCACTTCGGAGCAGGTTTTCACGCGGCTGCGGGAGGAAGAAGGTCGATACAGGCAGATCGACTACACAATGGTGTCACACTATTTGCTGACGCTGACAAAAGCCTTGAATGGTCGTGACGGGGCAGGAATTGAACGCAATGTTCTTCGATTTGTTCGGAAGGACGATCGCTCGTACCTGCGAGAAATGTGGTTTGAAAAGCACGTGGTCGACGACACATTCAATCTTCGGCTCACACAGCTGGACACCGTCCAGGGACGATGGCTGCGCAGACACAAGGAGCGAACTTTGCCTGACGGTACAGTTGATCGTGACAACAGTATGTCCGTGTTGCCCGAATCGAAGCATCCCATGGGGCCGCATCAACTCGCGTGGTACAGACCCGAGAACAACGACGCCTTCTCGGACAGCCTGACGGTCGGTGCGGAATGCGTCGAAGTGCTTGGCGAAGAACTCGTCGGACGGGATCGGTGTGTCGCCATCCGGATACCGCTGAAATACGGTGGCCTCGAACGGCGATTCTGGTTGGCGCTGGAGAAGAATCTGCTGCCGATACGGCAGGAATTCAGCCGTCGTTCCGCCGACCAGCCTGGGAGCGACTTGCAGCAAGTGTTGACTGCTCCGGTGGCAGAGGGGACTGTTCTTCCCTTCTACTCACCGCGTGAGATCAACATGCTGACGGTGGTGACCGCCACGCGCGAAATTTCGCCCGGCCTGTGGTTTCCAACGGATGTCGTCATTCTAGAGTCCTCCACTGCAACGAGCGATCATGTACCACTCACAGACCTTAAGTTGGCCGTGCGCAAACGAAGCACCGTCAGCGCAGTCGCCGTGAACGGTGCGATCGATGAAAGTCTGTTCGACAAACTCGGCAAGCCGCCCGAAAATGACCCACCGCCACCGGGAGCACTTCTTCGGCGTGGCGCGTTTCCAGTGTCCCATTAGTCGACGGGCCAATTTCACACGCAGCGGCTTGAATGGCCAGTCGTGGCGGTCACTCTCCGAGTGACGTTGTCTGCGATTTTCGCGTATCGCTGGGTTCATCACTCAGCGGCAGTGAAAGAATTGCCGCAGGGCAGGTTTGCAACCTGCCATTTCCTTGAAAATCAGGCAGGTTACAAACCTGCCCCACGATAAACGCGCAGAAGTTCAGTGAGTGATGGCTGCTTTAAATTGCCGGTTGGATGGATCGAAATTGCCTGTTATAGTGACTCGGCTTTGCGTGCCTTTCAGCGCCGATTTCCGCAGGTCGAAAGTCGATGACAACTTTGGGGTTATTTCTTCAAAAAAACCAGCAAATTCCAATTTTTCAGGAAGGATCTGTCATCGATTTATCGGTATGGATCAGGGATTTTGCTGTTTCTAAAAT
>JBBQSE010000525.1:0-5817 GCA_038214195.1 Planctomycetales bacterium | reverse complement strand
TTCAACTGAGTGAATGGGCGTCCCAGGGTGACTGGCGACTGTTTTTCATTTACCGCGATCGACTGGAACAGGTGACACCAGACGACGTGAATCGCGTCGCCGCCACGTACCTTGTTCGCAGCAATCGCACAGCCGGATTGTATGAGCCGACGAAGGAAGCCGAACGTGTTACCGTGCCACAGACGCCGAATCTCGCGGAAATGATCGGAGACTACGCGGGCCGTTCCGATATTGTGCAGGGTGAAGAATTTGATGCGTCACCGGAAGGCATTGAAAGGCGTCTGGAACGCAGTCAGCTTTCGTCTGGAATCAAGGTTACGCTGCTGCCGCGCAAAACACGAGGTTCCTCCGTCACGCTTCGACTCAATCTGCGCTACGGCAATCTGGATGAGTTCAAAGGACTAGCGATCGCGGCAAAGATGCTGCCCCGACTCATGGATCGCGGCACAGAGAACCTGACGCAACAGCAAATTAGTGACGAACTGGATAAGTACCGCGCGGAAATGAGCGTGTCGGGCGATGCGGGCAGCCTGTCGGTAACGCTGCAGACAAGTCGGGAAAACCTGGTTCCCGCGCTGGGCGTGGTTGCGGAAGTTCTGAGGCGACCGAAATTGCCCGCCGATGAACTGGAACTGATTCGCGAACAGCTGCTGGCCAGCGCGGCTCAGCGGATGAGTGATCCGATCGCGATTGTGATGAATGCTGTCACCAGAAAATTGTCTCCGTATGAAAGCAACGACCCGCGATACATCGCCGAACTGGCAGAAGACATGGATCGGACTAAAGCGGTCACGATCGAACAAGTCCAGGACATTTACCAGCGGCTACTGGGGGCAAGCACCGGCGAGTTGACTATTATAGGCGACTTCGACAAAGACCTTGTCGTTCCGGCAGTGCATGAGTTCACAGCGGGCTGGACTTCAAACGTCCCCTATGAACGCATCCCTCGAATTTGCGTGCATAACACCGTCGGTGATTTCGTCAAAATCGAAACACCGGACAAAGCGAATGCGGCCTATTTTGCGGCGATGACACTCCCAATGAAGGACAGCGATCCCGATTACCCCGCACTGGCAATCGGCAACTTCGTGCTGGGCTCCGGCGGCTTGTCATCGCGATTGGCGGATCGAGTGCGGCAGAAGGAAGGTCTCTCTTATACGGTGCAGTCGAATTTGCAGCCATCCGCGGTCGATGAACGAACTTCGTTTTATGTCTTCGCGATCTCCAATCCTGCCAACGCAGGGAAAGTCCACGCAGCGATCCAGGAGGAACTAAAACGGCTGGCTGACGACGGCATTACGCAGGAGGAACTCGACGAAGCCAAAGAAGGATTGCTGCAGTCCGAGCAGGTATCCCGAACCGATCCAAATTCGCTCATTCCGCTGCTTGAGGCTTATGCCTTCATTGGCCGAGACATGCAGTACGAAGCGGACTACGAAGCAAAGATTCGGAGTCTGACCGTCGAAGACGTCAACGCCGCGCTGAAGAAACATCTCAAACCGGAGCGATTGTTTGTCGCGTCGGCTGGCGACTTCAAGTCGGTGGGCGCTGAGCAGGCTGGAGCGATCCCCTCACCGGCAAAGCCGTAATGGATTTTTGGAAGTGTTTTTGAGTCGCAGTGTTTACCGCGCTGCTATATCAGAACTTGGTCGGTGGTATGCACAGCGTCAACACATCGGCCAGTGAGGAAAGCAGAATCGTCCGGCGAATTCTGAAATCTAAGGATCGCTCAGTCAATAAGTGAGCGGCAAGGCGCTAGCCGCCGGTGATGTTTACTGCCTTGCCGCTCACTTCATATCGGACAGTTATTTATCGAGCGATCCTACGCCATCGACGCCGCGCCCATGCCGACGCCATTCGCCTTGGCCGCCCGGCGACGGCAGCAAGACTGGCTGGATGTGTGTGGTCGTTCGTCATCACGAATACTGACGAAACCTTTTTGTTTGGCGACCACGAAGAACTGGATCTTGTATTAAGTGGATGCTTATGTGATTCGCCTGGAGCGACCAACGGCTAATGTCTAAGATTCCATCAAGATGATTCGCAAACATACTGTGCAAATTCAAGACTGTTGACGCGGGTTAAACGGGAAGAATTGACCGCGCGGTGCGGATTGCCACGAAGAAATCGACACACCGATTCAGCCCCACCGCATTCAGGACGCTTGCATCCGGGACGGAAATCAGGTCCCATGCGTACGCGAGAAGCCACAGCGGCGCAGGCAACATGTGTCGCGCCACGAAAACTTCCCTCCCACTCATTCCCCCCCTGCTGAGGTTTCACTATGCGTCAGTTGAATCGTCGCCGGTTTCTGAAAACATCTGCCGCCGCATCTGTGTTGTTTGCCGCGCCCGCAATTGGCCGCGCTGGATTGTCGCAAAATGAAAAACTGGGAGTCGCAGTGATCGGCTGCAACGATCGGGGTGCATCACATATTGACGAATATCTGCGAGATGAACGCACCGAAATTCGAATCATCGTCGATGCCGACGAAGCCGTCGCTAACCGTCGCTGCGAAGAAATTGAAAAGAAGCAGGGTACGCGGCCAAAAGCGGTTCTCGACATGCGTCAGGCCTTTGATGACAAGTCGATTGATTTCATCAGCACCGCTACGCCAAATCACTGGCACGCTCTGACGGGCGTCTGGGCCATGCAGGCGGGCAAGGACGCTTACATTGAAAAGCCAGTCTGTCACAACGTGCATGAAGGATCGGCTCTGATCGCGGCGGCTCGTAAGTATGGTCGCATGTGTCAGGTGGGCACGCAGTGTCGTTCCAGCAAAGCCATCATAGAAGCGTTTGCGTTCATGCGCGAAGGTGGAATTGGCGAAGTGAAATTTGCCCGCGGACTGTGCTACAAGCGGCGATCCAGCATCGGATCGAAAGGCGATTATCCGATCCCGCCGAGCGTCAACTTTGATCTTTGGAGCGGTCCGGCTTCTTTCACCGATCCGCAATGCACTCGCCAGAAATTTCACTATGACTGGCACTGGCAGCGTCACTATGGAAACGGCGACCTCGGCAATCAGGGACCGCACCAGACTGACGTCGCCCGCTGGGGACTGGGCATCGACACGCATCCTTCAACGATCCTGACCTACGGTGGACGGCTCGGCTATCAGGCGGAAAAGAAAGATCCGGACTATGTGGACGCCGGAGACACGGGCAACACGGAAATCTCGATCTACGACTACGGCGACAAGTGCATCGTGTTCGAAACGCGCGGACTGTCTGTCGATGAAAGCGACGACGACGAATTGAACATTCTGTTCGGCAGCACCAAAGGCAACAAGATCGGAGTCGTGTTTTACGGCTCAGAGGGATACCTTGTGCAGGACGAATACAATCACTGCTCAATCTTTGACAACGATAAAAAGCTGGTTCGCGAATTCAAAGGTGGCGGTGAGCACTTCCAGAACTTTGTTTCCGCCGTGCAGTCTCGCAAAGTCGAGGACCTGAACGCTGACGTTCGAGAAGGACATCTTTCCGCCGCGATCAGCCATCTGGGAAATATTTCCTATTACATGGGCGAAGAGAATCGTCTGCCCGTGAGCGAAATTGCCGCGTACCTGAACGACATTAAGAGTCTGGACGACTGCTATGCGACTCTGGATCGTACGACACGGCACCTCGAAAAAAACGGCGTAGATCTGGAAAAATATCGGATGTCGCTGGGAGCGTTCCTGGAATTCGACACAGAGAAGGAACTCTTTACCAACAACGACGCCGCAAATGCGTTGCTGACTCGCGAATACCGCGCACCCTATATCTGCCCAACTGCAGATAAGGTCTGAAGCATATTTGATCGCACTGTCATGTCGTCCGCCGAACAATATCTGAAACCGGAAGTCATCAAGAGCATCGCTCGGCTGGATCTCCGCGCAAAGTTTATTGTCGAAGGCCTGCTGGCGGGTCTGCACACCAGTCCGTTTCAGGGTTTCAGCGTCGAGTTCAGTGAGCATCGGCGGTACGAACCGGGTGACGACCCGAAGGATATTGACTGGCAGGTCTTTGCCCGCACAGACCGAATCTACATCAAACGCTATCAGGCCGAAACGAATATCATCGGCTACCTGCTGATGGACCTGTCGCGAAGCATGGGCTACACGTACCGGCAAAATTTGACAAAATTCGACTACGCCATCTGCCTCGCCGCATCGATCAGTTATCTGATGATTCATCAGCAGGACCCGATCGGACTGATGACGTTTGACGATGATCTGCGGGCCAGTCTGCCGGCTCGCAGTCGTCGATCGCATTTGGGAGACATGCTGGCGGTGCTACAGCGATGCAAACCGACGGGGACGACCAACATCGGCGGCAATCTCCGAAAAGTGGCGTCGATGATCCGGCACCGCAGTCTGATGATGCTCATGTCAGATCTGCTGGCCGATCCGGATGATATTATCGACGCACTGAGGATGCTGCGTTATCGAGGTCACGATGTGATCCTGTTTCACATCCTGGACGAGGCTGAAGTGACGTTTCCGTTTACTGGCAGCGTCGATCTGCTGGAACCCGAGTCACAGGATCACGAGATCGTGGACGCGGCGGGTATCCGAGCGGACTATCTGGAAGCCGTCGCGGAACTCAGAGAACGGTATCGAACGGTCTGTCTGAGTATCGGAGCCGACTACGTGCCGCTCGACACCAGCATGCCGTTTGACAAGGCCCTGGTGGAATTTCTGTCGCAGCGGAAGGCCAGATTCTGACGTTGAACCAAATCAGCCGGAACGCGCTAGCGGCGTGTTGACTTAATGTGTTTTACTAACCCGAAGCGCCAGCGAGGAGGCATTTCACCAATGTTTTTGACATCCAAAACCTCGCTAGCGCTTCGGGTTGGTATTAAATCAACACGCCGCCAGCGTCCGGTTCTCTGTGATTTTCCGACAACCGGACGCTAGCGCGTGGCGGCTGATGATATGAATCATTGTGCGTCACCAACGACCGTCCTGACTTTTACGCGTGAGTTTTCCTGAATGCGACCACCGATCCTTGATCGAGAAGAATACATCGAACAGGCCTATTTCTTTCGAGTGTTTCGCGAGCGGCTCCAGGACAATGTTCCGTCGCAGGAAATTCTGCAGACAATACAGGAAGAGATTCTGGCGACGACGCGGCTGCCGATGGCGATCGATTTTCTCCGCACGGAAATTCTGCACAGCGGACGCATCAGTGACGCGATGCATCGTTTGCCTCACTATTTCGCTCCATTCCAGGCGTTTGTGATCCAGCGGGCGGAAGACGACGAATCGAGATTCGAACAGATTGTCGCCCTGGAAATTCTGGAAAGGGAAGCGTCGTACCGGGCGAAGACGCCAACACCAGCCGGCCTGTTTGTGTTTCAATTTGAATGCATCACTCGGAATCGACTGGGTTATACCGAGGGCCTGAAGGCAATGGCTGGCGATCCGCTTTGCTCCGACGACTGGACTCGCTGGATCATACGACTCAGCAGCGAACTGGGCGGCAGAGAACTCGCCGAGGTCGTCTATCTGGCGTCGCAGCACTTCAACAATCGCCGAGTCTCGCTGAGAGCACCGAAGCCCGGCGAAACAGAGCCTGCGGCTGCCGTGAGAACTCCATTGCTCTTCGGCGATCAGGAAGGCAGAATCGCGAAAGCGAATATCGGTCGCGATCCCCTCTTCTTTTTCGCCGCGCTGCAGCGGCAGCTCGATTATCCCGCTGTGCCCCGTTCGCAACGTGTCGATGACATGCAAAAATTGCCCGTGTTTCTGGAGGCGCGATTGAACAAGATCGAACAACGGCTCAAAATTGTGGAGATGGAAACCAAGGGCGGCATCGACCTGAAACAGTT
>JBBQSE010000524.1:0-5820 GCA_038214195.1 Planctomycetales bacterium | reverse complement strand
TACGATGGAACGAAGGATCGAAGGAACGATGGAACGAAGGAACGAAGGAACGAAGGAACGAAGGAACGAAGGAACGAAGGAACGAAGGAACGAAGGAACGAAGGAACGAAGGAACGAAGGAACGAACGTCATGCGTCAGTGTCTCAATACAAAGATTTTTGGTGGCATAAAATGGGCAAGCTGACTCTGACTTATGCCAGCGAGCGCATTCTCGGTGGAGGGTAGCAGTCGAGCGACACGTAAGTCAACCGTTTCCCCAAGGCGAGCGGCAGATAGTGCGATAACTGGAAAGAAGCCCGGTTTCTGGGAGAAGCCCGGCTTCTGTTGGTAAATCGTTTTCTGCCGCTCGCCTCAGAACGGCTTCAGTCACGACGAAACTCCCGTTTGACGAGATGTGGATCCCATACCATGGGCGGTAAGACCTCCAATTCTTCATCACAATGTCAACTGGAATATTGCTTCCTTGCCTGACAGACCACGAGATTCTCATCAGGCGATTGCTGGAAAAGCCTGTTTGACGCTGGGGGCGACGGACGGTATCCTGCCCCGCTTCGAATTTTCGGGATCCTTGGGGGTCTCGCCGGTTTTAGTTCACCGCCGGATTGAATGGTGACGTGCTGCGTGTCGAATCGCGTTTCGTTCTTCGACATTCACACAATTGTTCTGTGCGAGCCCCCAAACCGGGTTGCTCGCTGCGGCTTGCCGCCGCAGATCACAGGAGATCGGCAATGGCTGAGATTGTGGTGAAAGACATTCTGGATGCAGGTGTTCACTACGGACACCGTTCCAGTCGCTGGAACCCTAAGATGCGACCGTATATCTACGGTCGCCGTAACCAAATCCACATCATCGACATCAAGGAAACCATTCGCGGTCTGATCCGCGCGAAGAAGTATCTTCTGAAAGTCGCTGCTCAGGGTGGTTTGATCCTGTTCGTCGGTACAAAGCGCCAGGCTGGCGCTTCCATCGAAGAGCTGGCTGAGGAATGCAAGATGCCGTACTGCACCGAGCGCTGGCTGGGTGGTACGCTCACCAACTTCCGGACGATTCGTACACGACTGAAGAGACTGGAAGAACTTGAGAACCTGCGTGCAACAGGCGAGATCAAGAACTACTCCAAGAAGATGCAGTCCACGCTGAATCGGGAGTACAACAAGATTTACCGCAACCTGAACGGCATGCGGGAAATGAATCGCCTGCCCGAATGTCTGGTAATTGTCGATCCGACGAAGGAAAAGAACGCAGTCCACGAAGCTCGTCTGCTGGGCGTGAAAATCGTGGCATTGATCGATACTGATTCCGATCCCGACATGGTTGACCTGCCGATTCCCGGCAACGACGACAGCCTGCGTTCGATTCGGCTGGTTATTCAGCATCTTACCGACGCGATCAAGCAGGGACGCAGTTTGCGTCCTGAAGATCCGAAAAAGAAAGATGACACTGCGTCGTCTTCTGACGAACCAAAGGCCGTCCCGTCAATTCGCTGATGGCATTGGTTTTTGCTGTCATCCAGACAACGCGATCCCACGATTTCACAGTCCAGGCGAACCGATCGTGGGAGTCGCGGTGTCATAGTCGTCGTTCGCTCCGCGAACGAAACGCAAGTGCAGGTGCGCGATTCGTTCCGCTCGCGGAGTGAACGGCGACTGCGGGGCGATTCAAAAACTCTTAACTTGTTTTAATACCATCCTGCCAAGCGGCATCGCGCCAAGCGGTGGCCAGCTGACAAGACTGATCGTTGACTAAGGAGACTCTCATGGCGGAAATTACAGCCGCTGCCGTCAAGGCACTTCGTGAAAAAACTGACCTTCCAATGATGGAGTGTAAGAAAGCATTGACAGAAGCCGGTGGTGACGAAGCAAAGGCCATTCAGATTCTGCGCGAGATGTTCAAGAAGGTGCAGGAAAAGCGAGCCGACAACGTCACGGCTGAAGGTCGCATCTTTATTGCGTCCACCCCGGATGGCACTGAAGCGGCGATGGTCGAGATTCAATGCGAATCAGCCCCGGTTGCAACCGGTGAAGTCCTGCAGAAGCTCGGTCAGGCGATGGCCGATCAATTGCTTGCCGGTCCGGGAGCATCCGACGCGGCCGCGCTGATGAATCAAAAGGCCGCAGGCGCCAGTCAGACGTTTCAGGAACAGTACGAAGAAATTGTCAACAAGATTCGTGAAAAGATTGTCGTCAACCGCATCGTCCGCGTGAAGGGACCCGTTGGTGGCTATGTGCATCACGACTATAAGACTGGCGTACTGTTTGTCGCCTCGGGCACTCCCAAGTCCAGTGACATCCTGAAAGACGTAGCCATGCACGTCGCGGGGCTTAATCCGACGGTAACGAAACCCGACGATCTGGAACCATCGATCGTCAAAGCGGAACGTGATCGACTGGTCGAGGAAGCACGTGCGTCGAAAAAGCCGGAGAACATTATTGAAAAGATGGTTGATGGCCGAATGAAAGTGTTCTACGCGGATCAGGGCGTCCTGCTGATGCAGCCGTTCGCAAAGGACGACAGCAAAACCGTCAGTCAGGCGTTGTCAGATGCCGGTATCGACGCCGTTGAGTTCTATCGCTGGAAAGTCGGCGCGGCCAGCTGATCCGCCAGTCTTGTACCGTCCCTTCTGCTCCGAGATCGGGGGAGAAGGTGGCCGCAGGCCGGATGAGGGGGCTGACGAATCGCAAAAGTCATCAAGTCGCACAGCCCGATCAAATTCAGAAGCCCGGCATTTTAAAAATGCCGGGCTTCTACAACTTCAGTCCATTCATTCAGGAGTTCCGCCATGTCGGTTTCAAGTCTGCGTCCGGCCTACAAACGCGTCCTGCTCAAGATCAGCGGCGAAAGTTTTTGTCGCGAAGGTGAATCCGGCATCAGTATGGCAGAACTGGCATCGGTCGCCGAACAGATCCGCGATGTCGTGAAAGACGGCGTGCAACTGGCAATCGTCTGCGGCGGCGGCAATATCCTTCGCGGCAAGCAGTTCGCCGATATCAGCCAGCAAATCGTCCCATCCACTGCTCACTATATGGGAATGCTGGCCACCGTCATCAACGGACTTGCTCTGCAGGATGCACTCGAAAGCGCGGGAGTCCCCACACGTCTGCAAAGTGCGATTCGCATGGAAGGCGTCGCCGAACCTTTTATTCGTCGCCGCTGTTTGCGACATCTGGAAAAAGGCCGCGTTGTGATTCTGGCAGCCGGCACTGGAAGTCCGTTCGTCACCACAGATACGGCCGCCGCACTGCGAGCCCGCGAGATCGATGCGGACGTGGTGCTCAAGGGCACAAAAGTTGATGGCGTTTATTCCGCTGACCCCATGAAGAATCCTCACGCCATTCGCTACAGCGACATTTCATTCCGCGAAGTGCTGGATCAAAATCTGCAGGTGATGGATGCTCAGGCCATGCATCACTGCATGGAACACAAGATCGACATCATTGTGTTCAACTACAAAAAAATCGGCAACATTGCCCGCGCCATCGCCGGGGAACGCATCGGAACCCGAGTTTCCACAGACGGCAAACCGTCATAGGTCATTCGAAACTATTGAGCCCTTCTCCCCCGATCTCGGCGGGAGAAGAGGGCCGACAGGCCGGATCGGTGGGCCGAAAACGCCTGCGAAATCTCGACTTTCTGTTTACCTGACCGTTTCCCGCCGGATTTTCAGCGTTAGAATCTGCATCCCAAAAGGATGCAATTCGAATCGTGGAAATCGATGCAGCAGGAGGCGGTCGGGCATGGCTAAAAGTCGGGATAAGAATCGGAAGGCGCAGCAACAGCAGGCTCGCAAGCAGCGCCGAAATGATAAACGCAGGAAGCGGCAGGATCGCGGAGCGACGAGGGTTCCTGTCAATGTGCGGATCAAGCAGCGTCTGGCGAAACAAGTTCTCGAGGCGTGGGAGGGCGAGAATGCGGTCGATTCCGCAATCTTCGACACGGAGACCTTCATTGGTCTGGAACCGGAATTGCAGACTCAAGTCGTGGCCGTCCGGGACGCTTTGGCATTGGTCTGCGCGTCTCAGGCGACAGAGGCCGCCGCGCGAGTCGCCGAGATTCCTCGCAGCAGTCCGCTCAGCGAATGGCGACTGCTGATTCGGGGACTTACCTCCTGGCTGGACAACGACTTGACTGCGGCCAAAGACGTCTGGAATCGCCTGGATGCGACACGTCGCCCCGGTCGGATCGCCACTGCCGTCGTCGCCGCACAGTTGACGAATCTCGATGTCATTTCTTTGGATCGCGGCGGCGCGGCATCTGACGTCACGAACGATGCAGGCCCGGATGACGTGTCGCTGTTGACAGAGGCAGGTATAAAGAATCGCCTGGATGCATCGCTGTTGCAGTCGGCCAAACTCTTGCGTCGTATTCGCATCGACAGAGCGGCCATTCGAATTGCACGCACGGGGACGTCGCAGGCTGACGAAGATTCGGATCTGTTGGTTGGTCCCGCCAAAATGAAATGGTTGCGGGAGTTCTCTCGCGACTTTGAAGACACGGAGCCTCAGCTTGTCGAAGCTCTGCATCAAACCGCGCTCCTGCGCGCCTTCAATCAGGGCTTTACGGACCTGTTCGCCAGCGCAGTGACCTATTTCAAGGGCCCACCACATGATCGCGGCAACGAGTTGTTGTCGTTTTTCTTTAACGGTGCGACGAACGATGGTCGCGACCGGGCGAGTGGTCATTTCCAGAACTATGTCGATCTTGATCTGCGGAAAAATGAACGGCTTTCGGAACCTCTGCGAAATGCCATGGTTAGCGAATGCTACCACAGGCGCGCCGCTCTGATGATGCAGGCAGCGGAGGAAGTGCCGTTCTATCTTCGCTATAGCGCGCGCGACAACGACAAAGAGATCGAGCACCTGCTGAAGAAAGCGACGAGCGCTTATCCCGCCAATCGAGATGCCATTCGAACACACGTGGATTGGGTGAAGTCGCAACTTGACAACGAGCGTCTGACCGCTGCGGAACGTGAGCCTATCGAAAAGAAGCTTACGGCTGTGATGAAATCGTGGGCCGATGCAATTCCAGACGACGTCGAGCCCCGACTGTGGCTGGTCAACCATTTGCTGGACAATAATGAACTGGATGAAGCTCAGCCGTTCATTGAATGGCTTGAGGTCGCTCGTCAGGACGATCCTCGAATTCGCGCGCTGCCGTGGAAATGGCAAGTGCTGGACATGATGCGACTTTGCCGTCGCAAGTCGGAATTTTCGAAGATCCCGGAAAAACTTCAGGTGGTCGAATCTACATGGCCGACATGGCTGAGCAAAGACTGGCTGCCTTATCTCCGTGCTGCGTTCCTGCTGCGATCAGGCGATACGGCAGGGTGCGAGCGGCAACGCATCCAAATTTGTGAGCAGCAAAACATCGTGCGTGATTCCCCGCGCGATGCGTGCATGATACTGGCGGCCGCCCAGGGGATGAATGTGGCAGCTGCCGACTTGAAACCACTGCGCGCCGTTGTGGATGCCACAGTCAAAGGTGTCTCAAAAATTCCGACAGACGACTTGCTCACACTGGGCGAGTTCTTTTGGGATCTGCATCGCATTCAGCTCGTCTATCCTGCCTATCGCATGCACGGGAGCAAGTTTGGTCGTGAATTGATCAATCGGATAAATACGGAAGGCAGCAAAGTCGCTCAAAGGATTGCTCAGCCAGCGTTCCAGCACGCGATATTGTGGGCTGCGGAACACCGATTCTGGCCGAGTAACTACGATTTGAAATTTCCGAATTACCTGGAGAAATGTTCGGCTACTGAGCCCCTGATCGCCGCAGCGCGAATCACCGCTATTCTTCAGTTCCGTTACCTACGGGGTATTAACG
>JBBQSE010000523.1:0-5821 GCA_038214195.1 Planctomycetales bacterium | reverse complement strand
CGGCGGCTAGCGCCTTGCCGCTCACGTTTTGATCGAGCGATTTTAGCTCACAGCTCGGAATTCCAGCAGGGAGAATACGAAATGGACGAAAAGGACAAACAGCGTCGCCCACAGAATCGTGCGCGTCACGCCTTGACTGATCTCCGCGCCGGACAGTTTGGGAGTCACGCCGCACCGCCACGAAATCGTGGCCACGCCCAATCCACAGCAAATGAGTTTTGCCATGAGCCATGCGGTGCCTTTGTAGAAAAATGACGTAGGATGCAGCAACTCCTTATGGAAATGCGCGTCCCAGAACGCGATCCCAAGCTGTTGATGAGTGAGCAGGAATGCAAACGCCGCAGTCAGAGCGGCGGCGACGTAACTCAAGAGTGAAAGGAACGGCGTGCCCAGGAGAAATGCGTACAGGATCGGTGTTCGCAATGAACGCACGGGATTCATGCCGATCGTTTTCATGGCGTCCAGTTGATTGCCATAAGCCTTGCTGCCGATATCGGCTGAGACAGCGGCACCCGAACGGGCCGCGATCAGAATTGTCGACAGGATGGGCACCAGAAATCGAAACAGCGAGAAGCCAGTGGCGTTCAGCAGGTTTTCCGTCAGCAGCGGTTCAGTGAACTGACGAAACGGAAGATAGCGAAACACAAAATCCTGCGCGACATACCCCAGAATCATGCCCGCGACGGCAATGTAGACACAGGCTGAAGGCCCGGCCACCAGGCGCATATAATAAAGCGTGTAACGCAGTCCCCAGCGCCAGCTGCGCCAGAGTGGCAGCAGAGAAAATGGAAGCAGCAGGACATCTTCCGCAATAATCCCGGTCTTTGTCAGGAAGCGAACACTTAGCGATCGGAGAACTTGCTTCCATGAATGAATGATTGGATCTGTCGCAGCGACGGGAGGATTTCCCAATGCGGCAGGAAGATTCGTCCACTCGGACTTCGGCAATTCGACAAGCCGTAGTTGTGTATGGTCAAGCAGGATGATGCGATCGGCGATGCGACTCAGTGTCTCATAGTCGTGAGTCACCAGAATTGACGTGCGTCGATGCCGCTGCTGGGTCTCACGAATCAGGTCGGCAACCTGCTCGGCCGTCCTCGCGTCCAGTCCGGAAGTCGGTTCGTCATACAGTACCACGTCCGTATCCGGAGCAATCGCGCGGGCAATCGCAAGTCGCTGCTGCTGGCCGCCGCTCAATACCGACGTCGGTCGATCCGTTGGCACGCGTAACTCGCTCAGCAGTTCCGCAGCCTGGTGGATCCTGTTCCGCGCGGATCGCCTGGTATGGTCGAGCGCGATTTGAACATTTTGCTGTGGCGACAGTTCGTCGAGAAGTGCGAAATTCTGAAACACAACAGCTACGGGATGGTCATCGTTTGCGACACGGCGACGCGATCCGTCTGCGGCCGCAAACTCAATTTCGCCCGTGTATTGAATACCGTCGTGCGAAGCATCGATCAGTCCGGCGAGGATTTTCAGCAGAACAGATTTCCCAACGCCGCTGCACCCCAGCAGCAGAATGACTTCGCCGGCAGGAAAAACACAGCCGGTGTTTTCCAGCAGTGTGCGTTCTCCCGCCCGAACTGTCAGGTTGCGAATTTCTATTCGAGTTCCAGTATCGACTGAATCGTTCGAAATCGCAGCCCGGGCAGCGTCGCTGGCAATCTCATCCGCACCGTTTGGTTTGGCAGCCTTTGAAGCTGAATTTTCGACAGACATCAGGGGCTCACTGATTCCGGGGATTCGAGATGCGTCAGCGGACTTTGTGTCGTACCTTCAAATTCGATTGGAAAGTCCATCGATTCCATCACAGTGACGATACGAAGATCATCGTCGCTACCGCTTCCTGTCGCAGGCGATGCCCCAATTCCTGGGGCCGCTGATTCTGATGTCACTGGTACGACAACCAGCCAGCGACGGTCCTTCAGCAGAATTTGACTTCGCAGCACACGTGAAAATTCCGGAGTGATTCCCTTTTCGCGGTTTCCAAAAATCGTATCACCGATTGCTCTCGCGGTCGGTTCGAAGCGAATATTGGCGACCTGCAAAGCGTCCTGGACCTCGTCGCTCTTCCAATAGTCACTGAGGGATGTTTTCAGGGTATTGTTCTGAAGAATTGCTTCCTGCACGACACTCCAGATAATCGCCTGCAGTTCCGGATCCGACGTGATTTTACGCAGGTTTTCGCGGATGACGCTGCGGACTCGTTCGTTGCGGCTGACCCGTGCGATGATTCGCTGAGTAATCACGACGAACTGATCGGAACGCGCGTCCAGCTGCGGGCGCACTTCCTGTTCCAGAAAACGATCGAATTCGGTCTTTACGGCATTTTTCTCCGGCAGTGGTGACACGTCGTACAGGTAACGCCATGTAAATGACCACAGCGACACGCGGTCCCAAAGCGCTTTGCCAAGTTCGCTGGCGGCAGGAGTCAGTTCATCTTCGACGATCGGAAGTATCTCCTGCCGCACCAAAGGCACGATTTGACGACGGATGATTTCAGCCTGATAGCGATCTGCCAGCTGTCCGAATTCACTGCGATGATTCTGAATCGTTGTGGGCAGTTCCACTTCGATCGCGCTGACCGCGTAAGCCAGGCTTTTTTCCATCACGGGCTGCAACTGAGCCATCACCTCATGACGATGGGATTTCCAGTCGTCGGCAATCAGTTTTGAAATCTCCTGCTGGCGTTCCGGCGGAACCATGGTGCGGACAACCCACTCCAGAGCTGTGGGTGTCGTGTGGTATTCGAGATAAAATCCATCAGGGCAGGACGCTGCCACCTCGTCGTATAGAACCACTGCGGCCTTTTTCGTTGCCGCCTCTTTCGGAGCGTCGGTGAAGTGGTTTCGAACCAGACCGACCTGACGAAATGTTCCGTCCGCCTGCCTCAACAGAATTGGGTCACCGAACGCAAGGATGACTTCTTCCTGTGACGACGCCGACCACTCTGATCGCGCTCCGCCGACCCAACGCCCAATGCCACCAACGACAGTGCCCAGCGCCTGCTGCTCCTGCGCTGTCGTCCCATGCAACGCCAGCCAGCCGGCGCAGCCGATGCTCAGCCAGGCAAATAGACCTAAATAGAGGTGGCGATGTCTCATGGAAGAGTCTGTCGGAATCGTAATCAACGTATGGCCCGAATTCAGGTGTCCGAATCTCCTGCATTCTACCCGTGCCGATGAAATTCAAGAACCGGCATTCCGGCGGAATCCAGGAATCTCGTCACCACGGCAAAACACTCAACGACGGTAGTGACTTGTTTGCAACCAGATCGCGTCTTGTCAACAATTCCACCAATTAACACTCGTTTGGGACTTCATGGTCCAAAGCAATTTAGAGGTCTTGTCGATGCCCGATCAGTTTCTGATTGATTTGCTGCAAACTCCGGGCACGTCCGGTAGTGAACAGAACGTACAAAAGATCGTCCGCGATTTTGCATCCGGTTTTGCGGATGAGGTCAGTACCGACGTGCTTGGAAACGTCCTCGCGACGGTAAATCCCGGCGGAAGTCGGACAATTCTCCTCGATGCTCATTGCGACCAGATTGGTTTGATTGTCCGTCACATCGACAGTCAGGGATTTGTGAGGATCAATGCGATCGGCGGCTGGGATATCCAGATCTTGCTGGGACAACGAATGCTGATTCATACCAATGAAGGTCCGATTCCAGGTGTGATCGCGCGGAAACCCATCCATCTGCTGGATCCTGATGAACGGAAGACTATTCCAAAGATGAAAGATCTGTTGATTGATATTGGATCGACTTCAGAGGCGGAGACACGGTCAATTGTCCGCATTGGTGATTCAGTGACGCCGGAACCCTGCCTCAGACTACTGCGGAATGGTCGATTTTCCGGAGTGGCGATGGATGACAGAACCGGCGTCTGGCTCATCATGACCGCGTTACGAAAAATCGCGGCGGCCATGCCACATACCAAAGTTGTTGCCGTCTCAACCGTCCAGGAAGAAATCGGACTGCGCGGCGCGATGACCAGTGCTTACAACGTGAATCCGGACGTGGCGATCGCCGCCGATGTGACACATGCGACTGACTGCCCCGGAATTGATCAGAATGAATTTGGGAGAGTTGAGATTGGCAAAGGACCGGTGATTCTCCGAGGCCCAAATGCCAATCCCAAGGTCTTTGATTTGTTGTTGTCGGTGGCTCAGAAAGAAAACATCGCCATTCAGATTAATGCTTTGGGATATCCCGCCAGCAACAACGCAGCATCAATTCAGATGTCGCGAGGTGGCTGCGCCGCCGGCGTCGTGGCAATTCCAAACCGCTACATGCACAGCCCCGTGGAACTTGTGGCCGAATCAGATCTCGATGACGCCGCCAGGCTGGTGGCTGCCTTTTGTCTGGCGATTGACGACAACACGTCCTTCATTCCCGGGTAGCCATCTCCAGTCGTTCAACTCACCTTCTTTTAGCAGTTCCCGTAGCCGGATTCGTAAGAATTCGGATTGTCTCCCGACATTGAAAGAGGATTGTCAGATGAAGTTGACGCAATTGTGGTTCGGGACGATCGGTATTTGTCTGGCGATGGGAATTCCAACTGACTGCCGTGCGCAGAAGCAGCCAAACGTCGTCCTGATCCTGTCGGACGATCAGGCATGGACGGACTATGGCTGCATGGGACACCCCGTGATTCAGACTCCGCATCTGGACCACCTCGCAAAACGCAGCGCCCTGTTTCGGCGTGGGTATTCGCCGACACCGCTCTGTCGCCCGTCTCTGATGACAATGATTACCGGACTGTATCCACATCAGCACGGTGTCACGGGCAATGATCCAAAGCCGGACAAGTCATTGACAACTGCTCAATACGCCGACCTGCGTGAACGGTTGATTTCCCGCGTCGATCAGCATCCGACAATTCCGAAACTGCTGACAGAGCAAGGCTATCTGTCGATGCAGTCCGGGAAATGGTGGGAGGGCAACTTCACGCGAGGTGGATTTACACATGGTATGACGCGAGGATTTCCGAAACCCGGCGGTCGGCATGGCGACGATGGACTCCAGATCGGTCGCCACGGAATGCAGCCGGTCTTCGACTTCATCACAGAGTCCAAACACGCCAACCGGCCATTCTTTCTTTGGTATGCTCCGTTGCTGCCTCATGAGCCACACGATCCGCCCGAACGACTGCTCGCAAAATATCGCAGCGATGACCGTCCAATCGCTTTGGCGAAGTACTATGCCATGTGCGAGTTCTTTGACGAGACGTGTGGTCAGCTGCTGAATCATCTTGAAGCGGAAAAACTTAGTGACAACACTCTCGTCATGTACGTGACGGACAACGGCTGGATTCAAGCAACTCCTGACATGAAACTTGGCGATGAATGGCATCACAGCTTTGCTCCGCGGTCGAAGCAAACACCTTACGAAGGCGGTATTCGTACTCCGATTATGGTGTCATGGCCCGGCAAAATTGCTCCGGCGGAATACCCGGATCTTTGCAGCACGCTGGACATCATGCCAACGGTTCTGGCGGCCGCAGGCGCTGATCCGATTCCAGTTCTGCCTGGACGCAATCTGCTGCCACTGATTCAGGAAGGAAAACCGCTGAATCGTGATTCCTTGTGCGGCGAAAGCTATTCACACGACATTGCCGACCTGAACAGTCACGAAGTCTCGCTGCAGTATCGCTGGTGTATCGAAGGAAAATGGAAACTCATTCTGAGTTACAAATGCCCCGAAGATCGATACGCCGCCGTACATGCCGTGAACGATCGAAACCCACAATTGTTTGACCTGGAGGCCGATCCGCATGAAATACAGAATCTGGCAGCCGATCATCCTGAACTGGTGCGC
>JBBQSE010000522.1:0-5823 GCA_038214195.1 Planctomycetales bacterium | reverse complement strand
ACAAGCTGGCGGCTTCGCCAGTCGTGCTTGTTACGGAATCGTTCAATGTGAACACCGGACTGGGCTCACGCTTCGGCACTGAGTTGCTCAAACGGGGATTCAAAGGGAAGTACAACAACATCGGGACACACCGCGAAGGTTCCGGTGGACTGTGGCAGCAAATGGGCTATCAGGGAATTGATTCCGAGGGCATCCAGTCGGCGATCAAGGCGCTGATGAAGTAGCCCGATCTATCCTCAGATCGGGAGCCGGACGGTGAGGAACATGATGGGACGATGCTGTTGCCAGAGTTTTCTTCGCAGCCAACTTCCACTGGGTTCACACTCACTGACGTCTCCTCATCCAATCACGCCGATCTGACGACAGATCGGCCAACGCAATTTCCCTGAGCACACTCATGCCGTCCGACGGATTTTTCGGCTACCCCACAACTTTCATGCTGGACTTTGTTGTCTGCGCGTTGGCACTGGTCGTGCCGTTGCTGTTGTGGAGCCTATGGCTCGTCAAATTTAAACGTCAGTATGCACTCCACAAGCGTCTGCAGATAGCGCTGGGAATCATTCTGCTTGTCGCGGTCACCGCGTTTGAAGTTGATGTGCAGATGGTCCACGGCGGATGGGAAAGTATTGTCGCCAAACAGCAGTTGAGTCCCGAAGCACTGGCGGGGAAAATTACTGCTGTCCGGCCCTGGCTGCTGGTGCATCTCGTCTTCGCGGTGACCACCCCGGTCCTGTGGACGGTCACGCTGGTTCTTGCGCTCCGGCGTTTTAATAGTCCGCCGGTGCCGGGAAAACACAGTCGGCTGCACAAGACTTTGGGCTGGGCGTCGGCAATTGATATCACGCTTACCTCTGTAACGGGATTGCTGTTTTACTACGTGGCGTTCATGAAGCTTTGAACTTCGCAAATGGGACAGGCACCGATCAATGCCCCGTCAATCTGAGCATCACGGCAAGTCGGATCGGAGCCAGTCCCATTTGCTTCGCTACAAGTTCTGGACGATCCTGCTGCTGGCGCTGCTCCTGCGAGTCGTAGCGGCAGTCGCAATCAATCAACACGTTCAAAGTGCCGGGCGAACGTTTCTGATTGAAGGCGACGCCAACGGCTACTGGGAACTTGGTCAGCACATTGCCGCCGGAGCAGACTACGCCATACATCAACCACCGCGATATGTTTTACGCACGCCCGGTTTTCCGTTGTTGCTTGCTGCGAGTATCAAGGTTTTCGGGAACAACATCTTCCGCGCGACTCTTGTGATGGCATTTGTCGGAACCGGATGCTGCTGGCTGACATGGTGCCTGGCACGACGCCTGTATGACGATAACACGGCGCTCTGGTCAATGTTGCTGACAGCAATATCACCGCTGCAGATTGGCAGCAACGTTCAGATTCTGTCCGAAACCTTGTTCAGTTTCGGACTGCTTGTGTGCCTGCTGGCCCTGGCCAGGTTACTCCGACAGGAATCGACTGCCCCCTGCGGTCGTATCGCTTTTGCCAACGGCATCCTGACAGGACTCACCACGCTGATCCGACCAGGCTGGCTACTGTGGACCGGTGTGAGTTCCCTGCTGCTGCTCCTGTTTGGCCAGATGAAGCTCGCCAGGAAACTTCTGTGTGCCGCCCTTATCTGCGCGGGCTGTTTCGTCGCCCTGTTGCCGTGGGCATGGAGAAATCATGACGTGACAGGCCGGTGGGTCTTTACGTCCCTTTGGTCCGGCCCCAGCCTCTACGATGGCCTGCACCAAGGGGCCACCGGGGCCAGTGACATGACGTTTGTGGACGACGAAAAAATCTACGCCACGATGTCGGAGTTTGATGCCAATGCCCACTACAAGCAACGAGCCATTGAGTTCGCGAAGACCAATCCACGTCGCACGATCGAGTTGGCTTTCCTCAAAGCAGGCCGGTATCTCAGCCCCGCCCTAAACGCCGCAGGATTCTCAATCACCTCATCCAATGCAATTTGCGCAGCCCTATATTCTGTCTTTCTGCTGCTGGTTTTGACTGGCATTTTCAAAGACCGTCGGAATTTGGCACGTGTTGGGTTGTTGTCAGGGCCGTTCCTGCAGTTTTTGCTGGTTCATATGGTCTTTGTGGGGTCAATTCGCTATCGTTTGCCGGTTGAGTTTCCGTTGTCGATTTTAGCAGCAAATGGACTTGTGATGCTGCGACAACGATGGAACGAACGGTCACGACTCGGCGGCAATCAGCGGCCTGACGCGACCTGAGATTATCCAGCCTGCGAAATGGATTTCGCGATAGGCGAGGAAACATGAAGGTCTGGCCCGTTCTCAAGTGGATGTTTTTCATCACGCTGGCGATTGTCATCGCCGTCGGCGTTGGTGGTATCTGGCTTTGGAAGAACAGCGACCGGTTAGTCTGCGAGCAGGCACTGCGGATGTTCGACAAAGGAGCACCAGACCTTGAACTGAAGGTCGATGGCATTCAGATCGTGAGCGCGTCATCGATCAGAGTCACTGGAATTGAAATCCGTGACCGCGCGATTAATCGACCAATTCTGCGAGCCAAAGAGGCGTTCGCGACCGTGGATGAAACGGAATTGATCGACCGGCAGAATATCATCGTTCGTTCGCTCAGAATCTCTGGAATCGAGGTCTTGCTGAAGCGATCCGAAAACGGCAGATGGAACTGGCAGGACTACCATTTTCATCCGATTAGCGACAATCCGCTGATTCCACCCAGTGTAATCCTGGAGAACGTCCGCGCTCAAATTCAGCTGGAACACGGCAACGGCGTTCCTCCGGCAAGTTTGATCGTCACATCCCCCCTGTTGCAGGCTATCCCGGGTTCTGGTGAAGCGTACGACTTTTCGGGCAGTCTGGCATTACCAGGTGCCGGAAGTCTCGCCGTCGATGGCAATTGTAATCTTGCCACAAAAGAGTGGAAGCTTGGTGGCCGACTCAACGGCATCATGGCCGATCAGTCGCTCATGGAATTGGCAAAATCCACCGCCCCCCAGATCACGGAGCGTCTCCAGCAGCTGGATGCAAAAATTGCCAGCGCGCTGCCAGCGTCAACAGAGACACGTACAGCATCCGCAGGCATGAACACCAGTGCCATTGTCGTTGGTGTCAGCAGTGTGTCGCCCAGGTTTATGGGAGTGCTTGACGTCGATTTCCTGATCGAGAAGCGATCTGAGGAACTGATTCCCGACTTGCGCCTAAAGGTGGAAGTCAGGGACGGTCAGCTAAGTTCTCCGGTTGTGCCAGTTCGACTGTCTGATGTGCGAGCGACGTTCTTCTGGGACAACCGCCATGTCGTGTTCAAACTACTGAACGCGCGTGACGGTGACGCACGTGTCACCGGAGAGTTCTCGATGGAAATGGGTGAGAACGCTCCTCCAGCAAACGCAAACGTGCATCTGGAGAAATTTCCTATTACGACGGAATTGAAGCCATTGTTCCCCGAGAAATCGCAAAAGCTGTTCGAGCACTTCCAGCCATCCGGAACGGTCACCGGAGACATCGCGGCGCAGCGACTTCCGTCTGGAAAATGGCTGCCCACTGAAATGAAAGGCGTCGCGGAGAATGCGTCGCTTTTGTTTCACAAGTTTCGATACCCGGTGACAGGTGTTAGTGCCACACTGCTTCAGCGACCTCTCTCTGCCGAAACTCCGCCAGCAATGGACGGCGTGATTTGGGACATTGTGGCCAACGGGATGCTTGGAAATCGTCCGGTCACGGCCAATGGCTGGATGCGTAACCCGGGACCTGAGCTGGAGCTTGATTTCCATGTTGATGTCGAGGATCTGCCACTTGACAGTCGATTCCGGGACGCTCTGGACGAGGCCGGCCGCAAGGTCATTGACAGCCTGAACATCAGCGGATTTGCATCGACGAGTGTCGATTGTTACCGCGCTCCGGGGCTTGAACAGCCGACGGATATCAAGCTTGTGAGTACCGTGCGCGATGGCGGCCTGCGGTTCCGCAGTTTCCCATATGACATCAGCAAACTCAGCGGCGAAGTGACGTTTGATTCGAAGGCCAAATACTGGACATTCAGAAACCTCTGCGGCTCGCATGACGAAGGCGAACTAAAGGCCATCGGCAGCTTCCGAGGTCTGACGGCCCCCGGGTTTCTGGAGCTGACAATCTATGTCAGTCATGCGAGTCTGGACTCTGAGCTGTTCAACGCTCTGAACCCCTCGTCGCGGACGCTGTGGACCATGCTGCAGCCGGAAGGCTCGGTCGATTTGACGACGAAGATCGACTGGACTGCGGCACCGGGGCACGTTCCTGTCATCCAGTTGCAGGATGTTCGAATCTTCGACGCCTCGATCTATCCCAAAGCTTTTCCGTATCGCATGCACGTGAGTGAAGCGAAGTTGAGTTACAATCCGAATGACGCGCGCTTTGCGGGCGTGCAGCACTGCACGATTGAAAACATGAATGCCGACCATGACGGAGCGCCCATTCAGGCCAGCGGCTGGGCCGAATTATCCCCGGACGGGTTCTGGCAATTGCATCTGAACGATCTGAACGCCACGGACTTGAAGCCCGACGATCAACTGCGGGCGGCCTTGCCGGAAAACTGGCGAGACGCACTGTCGCGTCTCTCCCATGAAGGGCGAGTTTCAATTGAACAGTCAGAACTCGACTTTCGCGGAGTCACGAACGGGGCAGCCCCGACGACTGCCGCATGGACTTTTAATATGCGACTAAAACAATGCGCCGTCTCGGCGGGACTGGACCTGACGAAAGTGTCCGGCATTGTGGTCGCCAACGGGACATGGGATGGCTATCACCTGCAGAGCGACGGGCACATTCGAATCGATCAGGCAGAGATGCTTGAGATGACCATCACCGACATCCTCGGCCCCTACACGATGACCGAAGACGAACTCGTGCTGGGTTGCCGCGAGATCATTCAGAGAAAAACTCAGCCTTCCGAAGTCCCGCTGGAACGTCGACTGGTTGCAAAAGCGTTCCGAGGAGTGCTGGAAATGGACGGAATGATTGATCTCAAGGCGGGAAGCAAGTACCAGTTTTTTGGAGAGCTGAAAAACGCGCTGCTTGAAAACTACGCCGCTCGTCACATGCCCGATCAGCCAAACATGAAGGGCGTGGTGAATGCGTGGCTGTTTGTCGATGGCTACGGCGACTCGCCTGCAAATCTCGCAGGCAGAGGCCAGGTGCAAATCAAACCGGCAGCCCTGTACGAAGTTCCCGTGATCCTGGAAATGCTGTCGGCGCTGTCGAGCCTGCAGGCCGCCGTGCCGAATCGCGCCGCGTTTGATTACGCTCTGATGTCCTTTGAAGTACGCGACGAAGCGTTTGAGTTTGAACCGATCGATCTGGTCGGCAGTGCCATCGCCCTGCGTGGTCGTGGGCGAGTCGGCTTCGGTGGCGACGTTTATCTGGACTTTTTCTCACGGCCTCCACGGTCCAACAACATCATCAAAGATTTTGTGATGTCCAGCACGACGTCGCTGGTCGCAGTGCAGGTTCGCGGCACAACTTCGAATCCCCAGACGAATGTGGGCCGCCGCAAACTGGATGACTCGATGCGAGAGTTCTTCGGCGCGTTTGAACCCCGCCCCGGTGCTCCCGTCCCCGGTTTGAACATACCGCGATTTCTCGGTCTGCCGGGAAACACACAAATTCCGCCGAATGCCAACGCGGTCCCGGGTATTCGTCGTTAAGATTCGAGCGGATTTTTAGAGTCGCCTTTCGCTCCGAGGCTGTGAAGAAATTGCAGGATCTGGAATGATAGCATTCCCAGGCGAGTCAATTTTTCTGACGCAGCTCGGGTTCAGAAGATCCTGCTGGTTTCATTCGCATGGACGCAATCCAAATTGCGGAA
>JBBQSE010000521.1:0-5840 GCA_038214195.1 Planctomycetales bacterium | reverse complement strand
CAGCGGCGAAAACACACGCAATCTTTCACAAGCTCTGCAGCAAATCGGGATGATGGCACCGGTCTTCATGGGAGTGATTCAGAGTCAGATGCAGGGCGAAGGAGCTGAATCGCTGCAGATCGTTCAGGAAGCTCTCGGATTGTTGCCGTCAGTCGGACGGATCGTTGGAAAACTGGACTTCTATGATGCTACCATGAGCGTCTCTCAGCCTGGACCTGAGGCGAACTCGTATATTCGCAAGAGCGTCACTTTGATCCGACCGCCTGCCATCGCTGAAGAGGCGAAGTCGTCAGGGTCGAAGAAATCCGACACCGATGGTGGGCGGTGAGAAATTTCTGCGGCACGTCGCAGACTTTCCATGGATTTGTAATTTGCATTGCAAGGACAGACTCACGATGCCGCGACTTTCCCTCATTCCCGTGCTGCTCCTTGCCCTCCTGTGTGCGACAGGGGGGGCGCAGGAGAAAAAAACGCGAGACCAAAAGGTTCGCGACGATCGTCAGAAAGTCACCTCGGAAGGATTCTGGATCTACAACGACCTGCCACGCGCGTTCGAGATTGCGAAAGAAAGTGGCAAGCCGCTGCTGGTTGTCCTGCGATGTATTCCCTGCGAAGAATGCGTCAAGCTGGATGATGAACTTGTCGATCGCGATCCCGTATTGCGTCCGATACTGGAGCAATTCGTTTGCGTCCGAATCGTCTCGACCAACGGGCTGGATCTGTCTCTGTTCCAGTACGACACGGATCAATCCTTCGCGGTTTTCATGCTCAACGCCGATCGCACGATTTACGGTCGTTTTGGCACGCGGTCACATCGGACCGAATGGATTGGCGATGTTTCGCTGAAAGGGCTGGCCGAAACAATCAACGGTGGTCTCAAACTTCATGCCAATTTTCCGAAGAACAGAGCTTCGCTGCAGGCAAAGACCGGCCCCGCCCCACTGTTCGCCCATCCGGAAGATTTCCCTTCGCTCAAGGAGAAATTCACGAGCAGCCTGAATTATGAAGGCGACGTTGCCAAGAGCTGCATCCACTGCCACCAGATCGGTGACGCAGTCAGGGACTACTACCGCGAAAAAGGCGAAGCGATTCCGGACTCAGTGCTGAATCCATATCCTCATCCCAAGTCCCTCGGGATGATTCTTGACCCTGATCATCGCGCAACGATCAAGTCCATCGTGCCGGGATCGATTGCCGCAAAATCCGGATTCGTCGCAACCGATTCTATCACAAGTCTTGAAGGGCAACCGATCCTGTCAATGGCGGACGTCCAATGGGTTCTCCATTCGACTCCGGCGGAAGGCGGTCAGTTGAAGGCTGTTGTCAATCGCAACGGGACGCAGACAAATCTGCTCATCGATCTGCCAAAAGGCTGGCGGGAACTGGACGATATTTCCTGGCGAGTCAGCGCCTGGGGACTGCGACGAATGGTCACGGGCGGACTGGTGCTTGAGCCCGTCGCAACCGACGAACGTGGCAGGAACGGTATCCCGCAGGACGGCATGGCACTGCGGATCAAACATGTCGGTCAGTACGGCCCTCATGCGGCTGCAAAGAACGCTGGATTCCAGAAGGACGATGTCGTCGTGGCTTTCGATGGCCGCTCCGATCTGGTAACGGATTCTGCCGTGCTCCGATACGGGGTGACTCAGCGGTCACCGGGTGACATGGTTCCGGTCGAAGTGTTGCGTAACGGCGATCGCCTGAAACTGACGCTGCCGATGCAGCCCTGATCGCGGAGCTTCTCGGTGACGACCGAACGACAATTCATCAGACAGCTTCAGGCGGGATTTCCAGCTCGCGCGCCCGTGACGATTGGAATTGGTGACGACGGAGCTGTCCTGGATGTCAGTCCAGACTCGAAACAGGTGATCGTGACGGACCTGCTGCTGGACGGCGTCCATTTCGATCTGCGCACCACCAGTCCGGTGCTGGCGGGCCGTAAGGCGATCGCGGTCAATCTGAGCGACCTTGCGGCGATGGGATGCCGCCCAACAGCGGCGTTTGTGTCGCTTGCCATTCCGCGAAATCTGGCCGCCATAGCCTCTCAATTCCTTGTCGAGCTGTATCGCGGTATTGAGCAGATGACAAAGGAATATCAATTTTCGCTCGCGGGCGGTGATACGAATTCGTGGCACGGGCCATTCGCAATCAATGTCTGTCTCACAGGAACTCCGTTTGCCAGTCGCCCGTTGCTGCGTTCCGAAGCCAGGTCGGGCGATGTCGTTTTCGTCTCGGGGCCGCTGGGAGGCAGCCTGCGTTCCGGTCGGCATCTGACGTTCACGCCTCAACTCAAGCTGTCCGAGTGGCTATCACGTACGGTTGAGATACATGGCATGATGGATATCAGCGACGGTCTTTCCCTGGACCTGCATCGAATGATGGAATCCAGCGGCGCGGCTGCGGAGATTTGCGGCCAGGCGATACCGATTCATCCCGATGTTCCAGCCGAGTGGGACACCAAACGTCGCCTCACCGCCGCACTGGGAGACGGCGAAGATTTCGAGCTGTTGTTTACCGTTGATGCAAGTATTGCAGAATCCGTGATGGCTGCCGCGAGCCATGCCGGATTCCAGCTCTATCAAATTGGTCGAGTTACCGACGGTTTCGGTGTCAGTTTGATCGATTCGACGGGACATGTCGGTCCTCTCGATGCCGCAGGCTGGCAACATGAACTCTGAAGGACCAGACTTTTCTGATGCAACGCTTCTGTATCCTGCGACATGATCAACCATTTTGGCACTGGGATTTACTGCTGGAATCCGGTGATCACGCGGAATGCTGGCGTCTGCTGCGGGAGCCCTGCTGTGATGAACCGATCGCCACCCAAAAGCTGGGGCCGCATCGTTTACTGTACCTTGACTATGCAGGACCAGTGAGCAACGATCGGGGAACAGTTGCGAGGTTTGCGCAAGGAACATACAAGATCCTCACGGAAACCCCCGAGTTCAGAATCGCAGTCACGGGCCTCAATTGGGCTCAACAGGCGTACATTACGAAAACCAGTGACGGTCGGCTGTTTTGGTACTTCGTCGCTGAGTGAAGTACCGCTGAGAGAAGGTCGATGATAACCTTCGCCTAGCTGGAGCAGATAGACGCGACCGCAGGTCAGCAATACCGATGCTCGTGGATCTTTGAGGCATATTGGCAAACTTATGAAACGAATTGGCATACTGACAGCGGGGGGCGACACTCCGGCGCTCAACGCCACCATCTACGGAGCGGTCGAACGCGCGAACGCATTGAAAATCGAGATGATCGGATTGCAGCGCGGCTATGCCGGTCTGCTCGATCCGCGCGTGCCGCATGTGCATCTCAATCCGCTGTATACGGCAATTCCGGAACTGGATCCGTGCAAGGGTGGCACGTTGCTGGGTTCGTCGAGGACGTATATTGACGAGACGCAGAAGGACCTTCTCGATATCGTTGCCAATCACATTCGTGCGTTGAAGATCGACGGACTGATTTGCATCGGCGGTGACGGCACAATTAATGGAATGCAACCCATTGCTGAATTCCTGCCATGCGTTCTGGCACCCAAGACAATCGACAATGATCTTGGACTCAACTACATCGACGAAGCCAACGAATGGGTTCGAACGCCGTGCGATGCCCAACCGGGATATCGTGAGGAACTCAGGCGATCGCGGGATTCGATTGAGTTGGAGGACATTATCAATTACGTGACACCCGGCTACGCAACCGCCGTGTATGCGGTGGCGCAAAGTATTGAGCGACTGCGGACGACTGCGGAAAGTCATCGCCGTGTCGCGGTCGTGGAAGTGATGGGCCGCCAGTCCGGATACATCGCACTGGGCGCGGCGTATGCGCAACCTGATATCATCCTGATTCCCGAGGTGCCGCTGGATATGGAAAAATTGACCGCCCGCGCCGTGCAGGTCTATGAACTTCAGCAAAACGTGTTGATCGTGGTTGGAGAAGGCGTTCGCAACGCGGACGGGACAGAACTCGGCGCGGGGACATCGTCACACGATCCGGCTGGGAATGTCCGTTACAGCGGAGCGGCTGACGCGATCAGCCACATGCTTGAAAAATCGATGGGAGAGAAAGTCTTCCGAGACATGCGGAGCTTTGAACCTAATACCTCGTCGATGTTCAGTCGAAAAATTGGCCATACGCAACGAGGTGGTCGTCCGATCCTGTTTGACCGATTCTACGCCTCCCAACTCGGTGGCAAAGCGGTTGATCTGCTTGTTACGGGGGAATCAAACGTGATCGCCACGCTGATGTATCAGGCGGACACCGGAATCTACGTCAGCTCCATCTCCGCCAACAAGCTCCGCGACCAATGGGGTGAAATTCATCCTCGCGATGTCCATCCGGATTTTTATGATGCCCAGCGAATGCTGCTCTCGCAGAAGGGGATCCAGTATCTGCAGCCGATCTTCACGAACGCAATCGGATCGGACGACGTGGAAGTCATCCGGACTCAAATGTTCAGCAGCGGCAGTGTTCGCAATCGATATCAGAGCGTGAACACCGACATCCGCAAGCGAATTCGATATCTCTGAATCACGACGGCGGATCGTCGCCACCTCAGATTCCCATGCGCTCATGGTCCCATGACTCTCCGGTGGTCGCGCTTGCCGTTCCACCTAAACACCACTGGTTCGTACGGCACTTTTTCGAAGCGCAAGTCCTCCGGCACCGAACTCGCAAGGATTTGCACCGTGGGATTTGGCGCAAAGCAAGGCTGTTCGTGAAGAGCAACGACAACAGGTTCCCGTGCGAGACGAAGTAAAACGTGTCGAAGTGTTGCCACATCCGCGTCCAATGCCTCCCAAATCACAATACGAGGAGCGTCGGACCCTTCATAGTGGGCAATCGGAATTGGATCCATCCCAAAAATCACGCAGCCAATTGGCAATGTCTGCACGCCTCGCCAGCGCACCAGACAGTAATTTGACTGTCTATTGTGCTGAGCAGGCAGCGTGCGGGGGGGGATTGGAAAGGCGGTCTGTACTGATTCAACTTGGTCAACTCACGATCACACCCCTCATCCGGCCTGCCGCCACTTTCTCCACCGATCTCTCGGGGGGAGAAGGGACATTAGAGAGTTTTCGGGCTAATTCATATCTTTTCCCGTCAACCGTTCTTCGACAAAATCCGCGCGGCTGCCGAGTTCAATGACGCTGCGCCGAATTTCCTCACTGCTCACAGTCCCGCGAGGATAGGTATCAACCATCACAAACCACGGCTGTCCGTCGATGTCGCGGATGGAAATCCCGCCATGATGAACCAGTGCATTCAGCCGTAACGCTTCCTCGTAGAAGTGCGGCGTGGCCTGGCAACACAAACTGTAAATCATCAGCAGGCGATCGCCGGCGGTGTGTTCACTATTCTCGATGTAGACCGTTTGAGTTCGATCGCCGCGCAGTGAAAGAACTACACGAAACCTGGCTTTGTGGTCGCGTTCCCAGTGGATATTCGGAAGACCGTTAAAGGCTTCAAAGATCAGGTTGTCCAAATCCTGAGCCGCGCCCAACACCGCCTGCAGCAACTGAGAAGCCGATCCGCCATCTTTAGGACGCTGACTCGGATCCCGATTCATCAGCCACGAAACGCACTCAGCGATGTCCAGAGGGATCTGATCATTGATTCGGCGGACGCTGGTGTACTTCGCAGTCAGAATTGACTTCATCAGGGCGTTTACCGAATCCCCCTCAAACGGAAATCGTCCCGTGAGCATCAGATAGTAACAAACCCCGAGCGCGTAAACGTCCGAAGCCGGTGACGCGGGTTCTCCTTCAAATAATTCCGGTGCCATGTAGTAAGGAGTTCCCGCCAGACCCTGTCAGGACGCATCCGCGCCATCGATC
>JBBQSE010000520.1:0-5878 GCA_038214195.1 Planctomycetales bacterium | reverse complement strand
TGCGCCACGTCACTGAAGTTCTCACACACCCAAAACTAAAATCCCAATGGTATTCAAAAATGCCTTTTTTTGAATCTTTTTCTTGACCCAATTTAAGACCGTCGCTCATCCGGCCTGTCGGCCACCTTCTCCCCCTTGCCAGGGGGAGAAGGGAATTCAGCTGTGAACCCGGGGCAGTTCGCAGCCTTCGTCGATGATGGCGGCTTCAGCGGCGGCGAGTTCGCGGAGTCGGTGCTCGACGTCGTGGTCGCTGGCGAAGTGTTTGGCCAGACGGACGTACGTGGCGTGATGGCGTGCTTCGGATTCGTAGAGGCTGCCGTAAAACTGCTTCAGCTTTTCGTCCTGCAGGTGGTCGCGCAGCAGGACGAAACGTTCGCAGCTACGGGCTTCGATCAGGGCTCCAACCAGCAGCCGATCCACGGCTCTGTGCGGTTCCTGACGTCTCGCAAGCTCCTTGAGCTTTCGGCCATAGGTACCCGGCTTCAGCCGGCGAAATCGCACGCCACGTTCTTTGAGCAGATCACGCACCAGCTGAAAATGTTCCAATTCCTCGCGGACGATCTCGGACATCTCGCGGCACAGATCTTCGTTCTCGACATAGTCGAACATGAGATCCATTGCCGTCGAGGCCGCCTTCTGCTCGCAATGGGCGTGATCGATCAAAATCTCGTTTAAGTGTTGATCCACCTGTTGGAGCCAGCGGTCGGAGGATGTGGATTGCAGATGCAGCATGCGTGGAATTTCTAAGCACTGGGTGTTCATTAAGTGTCATGACTGAAATCAGCCGCAGAGCGCTAGCTCACGGTTTTCAAAGAACCTGACGCTAGCGCGTTCCGGCTGATAATACAGTAGTTCGACTGTCCCATATTGTCGTTTGATTGTTGTGAGCAGAGGGTCGGGAGTCTTTTTCGGACGGAAACGTCAGCGTTTTTCAACAAGCAACTCTCCGAAAAAGACTCCCGACCCTTTCCGTCATCGAACATGGGACAGTCGAAGTAGTAAGCCGCTCGATGCTAAAACGACAGCACCTGCCACAGGCCTGAATAGTCGTCGGTCCAGTGCAGAATGCGTTCACTATCTCCCCAGGCATTGACTTTTTTCAGAAATGCATCGTCATGGTTCAGACTCTCGTCGGAAGTCACCAGAATCCATGTCGAGCTGAAGACGCCGGTGAGTGAATCGCCGGAATTGTTGATGCGAAAAGCGTTCCAGCCGATATACTCGGCCAGGCCGCGCGACACGGGGCTGAGATCCAGAAACCGGTTTGAAATGTGAATGGCAAGGATTCCACCTGGTCTGATTTGCTGTCGATAAATGTCGCCGCATTCGCTTGTCAGCAGATGCACGGGGATGGCGTCGCTGCTGAACGCGTCAATGGCCAGCACGTCGAAGTTTTGATTTTGGCCTGCCGCGATTTCGCGTTCCATCACGATTCGCGCGTCACCGATGACGACTTCCGCTTTCGCCGGTGTGTCCTGCAGGTACGTGAAGAATTTCCCGGACAACCCGGACAGGACATTGACCTCGGGATTGATATCGTAGAAGCGGAACGTGTCGCCTTTCTCACCGTACGCCGCGATCGTGCCGGTCCCCAGTCCGACGACGCCTACGCGCAGCGATCGTTCGCCGGAATCCCCCAGCCGCTTACGACATAGTTCGATCGCAATTCCAACGCCGCTTTTGCGACCGTAGTACGTCGTCGGCTGGGTTTTCCAGTAATCGTCGATGAACTGAAATCCGTGTCGGATCTGCCCGTGAGTCAGCGAATGCTTCGGCGCGATGTAATCTTCATCATCCTCGTCAGATGCTTCATACTCGACTCGAAGCACACCATAGAAGTTGCGTGACGTATAAATCGTCTGCTTGTCATCGGTATCCGGGTTGTCGGCTTTCGCAATCACAGTCATTCGATTGGCCAGCAGCAGGATGAGTGTGATAGCGGGAATCCAGAGCCAAAACCCGAGCGAACTGCGGTCGGTGCCTCGAAAGCCGCAGGCCGACCATTCCATAAGCAGTGCGGCGGCCGCAGTCGTCGCAAGCGAAATGGCCTGCCACTGCTGAATCTTTTCGAAGTACCACAGTGTACTGCAGGTTCCGACCACGATCGCATAGAGAATCCCCAGCACATAGAACCGACTAAAGAACGAATGCGGTGATCGTGATTCAACCCAGTGGCTGAGCCCCAGGCACACGGCGGCGATTATCGGCGACGCGATCAAACAACCGAAAATGACGACGCGCATTGTGGAATCCAGCAACTCCGGAAATTGCCACTTGCTGTAGCCAATGAGCCACGCGCATTGCACAGCGGAAAGAATACACCAGGCTCCGACGAGTCCTTTCCAGCGCCGCTCGAGGGCTCCGGTTGCGATCAGCCCGATCAACTGCAGGAAGCCGAAGACTCCGAAGAGGACCGTTTCATCTTTTGCAACAATTTTATCCGCCAGCGGTGCAAAGACGAAATACGCAACCAGCGCGATGTTGGCCGCGACAATCAACGCCCAGATCCAGAATGGCGATGATGGTTGCCGCAGCCAAACTCGCTGCGCACAAATTGCCAGCAGACAGATGGCACTACACGCGACCAGTCCGATGTGATATTCCCAGTAACCCTGAAACGTGTACGTGGCGACGATTGCGACAAAGATTCCGCCAAGCGCCCCGCCAGCGGAAACCAGCACGTAGAACAGCGTCAGATATTGCGGATGCGGTTTGCTGCTGACGAGTTCTCCGTGGCACATCATGCAGCAGGCAAACAGAATCGTCGAGTAGATGGCGACCTGATTCGTGAGCTTGACGTCGGCTCCTTCGTCAAGCACCCAGCAGGCGACAGGCCCGCAGGCAAGCAGCAGCAATCCCCAGGCGCGCCGATCGTACCACTGCGGACTATCAAAGCAGATGATGAAGGAAAGCAGATACAGGCTCAGCGGCAGCACCCAGAGGAACGGTACTGTGGCTACGTCGATACACAATTGATTTGTCGTCGCGAGGAGCATGACCGAACCGCACGCCGCAAGTCCTACCCAGAGCAGCATTGTTCCCCAGCTCGGACGCGGTTCAGAAACATTCGCGTTCTGTAGGCCGACCAGTCTCCGGTCTGCATCCTTCGACAGCAATCCATCTGAAGCGGTTTGAAACCGCAGAAACTGAATTCCACACCAGGCTGCGAGCGCAGCAAAGAGTCCATAAACGATCGACCACGACCAGACCTGCTGCTTCAATGCCAGCCAGGGCTCGAACGCAAACGGGTAACTCAGTAAAGCCAGCAGTGAGCCGATATTGGAGAGCGCATATAGTCGATACGGTGAGCGATCTGGTGACGTCTGACTGAACCATTTCTGCATCAACGGCCCGGTGGACGACAGCAGAAAATATGGCGCTCCCACAGTCGCAAACAGCAGCAACAGGATCTGCAGCAACGGCGACTGATCAGCGACAGGTTTCCACGAATCGCTCGGCGCGATGGGCAGGAAGACCAATGAGATCGTCAGCAGACTCAGATGCGTGATCACCTGAGTTCGCGGCTTCAGTTTGACACTGATCAGGTGCGCATACAGATAACCGCCAAGCAGCAGAATCTGGAAGAACAACATGCAGCTCGTCCAGATCGACGGCCCTCCCCCGAACCACGGCAGAATGAATCGCCCAATGAGCGGCTGTACCTGAAACAGCAGAAACGCACTGACAAAAATTGTAACGGCATAGCGAAACATGGAGGTCCTTACGAAGCGTAAGGCGGCACTGTAGTCTTGAGCGGAGATTCATTAAAGCAAGGGCTGACGCCCAATCGCACTCACGTTGCGATTAAAGTAGCCGTCACTCTCTGAGTGAAGAATACCAATGGGCGTGTTTTACAGCCTCTCGGAGATTGACGGCTACTTTGTCAGATGAACGGATCCACTCTGCTCCCGGTGCAGGTTTGACGACGTCCGTCCGATCAGCGACAGTCACAACAATCCTCTTTGCGATCTTGCTTTACGAGGTCGAAACGCGTGTTTCAGAAGAGTTGTGCCCATGAAACGCTCGTCGCTCCTCAAACTGCTTGGTGTGGCACTGCTCATCCCGCTGTTTCACTCTGGCAGCGCCATTGCGGCCGACCGACAGCGGATTCCGTGGACGGAATCGCGGATCATCGGTTCCCCTGATCCACCGCTTCCGTATCACGTTGTCCGAGCTTATGAAAACCTTCCCCTCTTCGCGCCAGTGTATTTCCGATCCGAACTTGGGACGGATCGCGCCTTTTTCGTCGATCACAAGGGCGACTGGAAGGAGCCCGGCGGTCTGAGATATTTCACTGATCGCGAGGACGCGACATCCAGTGAACCGCTACTGCCGCTCGATCGTCTGATCTATGGTTTCTGTTTTCATCCCAGGTATCGCGACAACGGCTACATCTATCTGATCACCAATGGACCGATGTCGGAGACCAACAAGCAGGATCGGATTTCGCGATTCACCGTTACCAGCCTGCCTGACGGAGAACTACAAGCGGACAACGAGCTGGTCATTCTGGAATGGGACTCCAACGGTCACAACGGCGGCGACCTGGCATTTGGGCCGGACGGATATCTGTATTGTCCGACGGGCGACGGAACCAGCGACAGCGACACCCATGAAACTGGTCAGGGGCTCAACGACCTGCTGGCTGTGATGCTGCGTCTGGATGTGGATCATCCTGCCGATGACAAAGCTTATTCCATTCCGCCGGACAACCCGTTCGTCAACGTTCCGGGCGCGAGACCAGAGATCTGGGCGTATGGATTTCGAAATCCGTGGCGGATGGATTACGACCATCAACTGAACCAACTCTGGCTGGGACAAAATGGCCAGGATTTGTGGGAGCAGGTCTATTTGATTCGCAGGGGAGAAAATTACGGCTGGAGCGTTCAGGAAGGCAGCCATCCGTTTTATCTGGAGCGGCCCACAGGTCCTCAGCCGATCACGCCGCCCGCCGCCGAACATCATCATTCGGAATCCCGAAGTCTGACGGGCGGAGTTGTTTACCGAGGCTCAAAGCTGCCGGAACTCGATGGCTGTTTCATCTACGGCGACTACTCCACCGGCAAAATTTGGGGCATTCGGCATGATGGAACGAAGGTCACCTTTCATCGTGAGCTGGCTGACACAACGCTGCAGATTGCGGGCTTCGCCACGAACCATTCCGGTGATGTGCTGGTCGTTGATCATGGGGGCGGCTTCTATCGAATGGAACTCGCGCCTCCGCAGGAACCGACCAATTTTCCTCGCCGACTGAGCGAGACCGGGCTCTTCGCTTCCGTCCCCGAGCATCGACTTTTGCCGTCGGTCATTCCGTATTCGGTCAACGTCGAGTTATGGTCCGACGGGGCTCACAAGGAACGCTGGCTGGCTGTGCCGGGTGAGGAGAAGATGGGGTACACATCGACGCGCGGCTGGAATTTTCCGAACGGTTCTGTGCTCGTCAAGAGTTTTGCTCTGGAGCGAACGGCGGGACGACCGGAAACCCGCCGCTGGATCGAAACGCGTCTGATGGTGCGACAGCAGAACGAATGGGTTGGTTACTCGTACCGCTGGAATGACGAGCAAATGGATGCCGACCTGCTGGAATCCGCTGGTGCGGATGTCGAGTTTGCAATCGCCGATCCGTCCGTCGATGGTGGTGTGCAAACGCAGACGTGGCATTATCCCAGCCGCGCGGAATGCATGGTCTGCCATTCGCGGGCGGTCAACTATGTGCTGGGGCTGAGTGAAAATCAGATGGGTGTAACCGGCGTTCCGCCGGTACTGTTTTGTTGTGTGAAGCGATTGGTATAAGCGAAAAGCGGCCTACCTGCCATGATTCGGGTGTTGAACTATCCGATTCACAAATGCAAGGAGGCCGCAGCCATGAAGATCGTCA
>JBBQSE010000519.1:0-5886 GCA_038214195.1 Planctomycetales bacterium | reverse complement strand
CAGGCTACCACCGGGAACAGTTGCCGAGCCTAAGCCGCTCAAAACGAAAGAGCTGCGAGAACTAATCTTAAGACTCGGTGCCGACGATGTCGGATTCGTTTCGGTTGGCAGATCGGAGCTTGATGATCAACGCGACTACATCCTAAAAGCATTTCCGAACACTAAAACACTCATCTGCATTGTCGTCAAAAGTGCCAGGCAAAATCTGCGAACGCCGTATCGGTCCATTGCGAATGAAGAGTTCCACAACGTCTATGACCGGCTGAACGAGATTGGCCGAGAGATTGTGCTAGAGCTAAGTAAGCAACGCGTGGAAGCACTCTATACTCCTTCAGGATTTCCAATGGAGATGGAACAGTACCCTGGTCGGATTTGGGTCGTGGCTCATAAACCGGTTGCCGAAGCCGCTGGTCTCGGAAGGATGGGCCTGCATCGGAACGTCATTCATCCTAAGTTCGGAAATTTTATCAATCTGGAGACCATACTCATTGATCGTGAAGTGGAAGAAGAATCCGTGCCGATTGATTACTCGCCTTGCATCGGTTGCAACCTCTGCGTCAATGCTTGCCCGGTCGGTGCCATTTCCCTGGACGGGCACTTCAATTTTGCGGCTTGTGCCACGCATAACTATCGAGAGTTCATGGGCGGGTTCACCGATTGGATTGGCACGGTCGCCGACAGCAAGGACCGGCACGACTATCACGCACGGGTTACTGACTCAGAGACCGCTTCGATGTGGCAAAGCTTGTCGTTTAAAGCTGACTACAAGGCCGCTTATTGTATCTCCGTTTGCCCCGCTGGCGAAGACGTGATTGGTCCGTTTCTCGAAGACCCCAAGCAGTTTTATAACGATGTCGTCGAGCCACTTCGGAGCAAGGAAGAGTCACTTTACATTTCACCAAACTCGGACGCGGCCGCGTATGCGAAGCAGAACTTCCCTCATAAGCCCGTGCGAACTGTTGGAGCGGGAATAAGACCTCAGAGCGTTCCCCACTTCCTAAGAAGCATGCCGCTGATTTTTCAACGAGAACAGTCCGCTGGCCTCAACGCAACCTTCCACTTTACCTTTCGAGGGGCGTACAAAGGACTGGCGACTGTGCGAATTGCCGACAAGCAAATTGAGATACTGGAAGGACACATTGGCAAGTCGAATGTGCGCATCCGCAGCGACAGCAACTACTGGATTGCGTTTTTGAAAGGCGAGAGGTCGCTGGCTTACGGTTTGTTAACGGGTCGCATTTTGGCGACCGGCAATATTTTACTCATGCCGAGATTTGAACGATGCTTTCCAAAGTAAACTATCTGAAGATCACAAGAGTCATCACGGAAACCACTGAGGCAAAGACGTTCTTCTTTCGGCCGCGTGAGAAGTTTTCTTACCGAGCCGGACAATTCATTGACCTGCATTTTTCGCATGAAGACTCTTCGCGCAGACGCAGTTACTCGTTGTCGAGCAGTCCCGAAGACCGCGAGTACAGCATAACGGTCAAACACGTGCCCGACGGACGTTTCTCCAGTCTTTTGGTAGACCGAATCGTGGTCGGAAATCAGTTGGCGTTCGCCGGTCCGTTCGGTGAGTTCACTGATCCCACGCCCGAACCTTCGGACCAACCATTGATCGGTTTCGCCGCAGGTAGTGGAATCACACCGATCTACTCAATTATGAAGAGCCGACTGAGTCGAGGAAAAGCCAATCTCGTGCTTTGCTACTCCAACCAGAATACAGAAACCACGATCTTCCGGAAATCGCTGGCAAACTTGACTCAAAAAAACTGTTTGGACCTTATCTCGTTTGATAAGTCGAAGGGCAATCGACTGTCTCCCGAGGCAATTGAAGAACTTGTACAGACGAGAGAATCGTTTGTAAGCAGCGCTTACTTTTTGATTTGCGGACCTGTCGCATACCGAATGATGATTCAGGATACCCTCAGTCGCCTGGGTATCGAAAAAAATCGTATCCACTTCGAGTCCTTCGGCGATGCCGGTCGGGTTGGCCAATCAGTCACGTCTCCGAACAAGATTGCCAGGAAACCTTTGCCGAAGGATGCCAGAGCAGCATCGATCCGCTTTGCGACTCAGACGGGCACGAAGATCGTCGAGTCGTTCAAGGGCGAATCCATCCTGGATGCTGGATTGCGCGCCGGGGTCCCGATCATGCACTCGTGTAAAAGTGGAATCTGTCGATTGTGTAAGCTCAAGTGCAACGGCGGTAGCCTGGTTGATGAAGACGGATCGCAAGTGAGTGGAGAGTTCTTAAGCTGCCGAACGTTTCCCAGCACAAGTCATGTAAGCATTGATTGAAATTGCTGAAAACTGCTCATTTATTGTTGCATATACAATAGTTGAAGCAGAAAACTATGAATCGAACTATCGTCGGAAGAACAAAAGAAGAACAAAAGGGGACATTCTACTTATTTGGTCGTTTTGGTCTGCCACGCGGGCGAAGAGAAGATTCGAGGCCGAGCTCTGCTGCAGTTTTCGTTTGCCAGCGAGCATCACCGAACGGTGTACCCCGAGCAAGGCTGTGTCGCAGCGATTTGAGTTCGACTTCTGTTTCACCGTTGACATATCGAGTCCACTGAGCGGGCTTCAGAATCGGTCCGTCACAGAGCAATCCCTCGGGACCGCTCCGAGCGGTTGGTTTCAGGCTGGACCACTCCCAGTTCTGGCTTCGCTCAACCATGTTCGCCCGCAGCGGGTTGCGTTCGACATAACGCAGGACTGTCAGTCCCCTGATAACGACACCCCATACAGTTACTGCAGGTCCGATCCGAGACGTTTGCGAAGCTTCGCCTGAAGTTCAGTCGCCATTGAGGTAAGTTCTTCGATGGATTTCGTCAACAGTTCCTCTTCGCTATTGCCGGGACCATTCAACAACGATTGACACGTGCGAATGGTGCCAATCAATTCGCCCTGTTCGATTCCCTGTTCGATTCCCTGTTCGATTCCCTGTTCGATTCCCTGTTCGATTCCGATCGCGATCAGGTCTTTTCCGGCCTGAGTCTCGCGCAGGTCGGGGAGTTTGCCGAGTAACATCTTTTCAATCTCCGTTTTTCCAAGAGTCCTGAAACGCTGCAGCAGCCAGTCGATGAACACGCCGGTCAATTTGGCTTTCAAGCGTTCGTCTGTGGCGAACGCTTCAATCTGAGTATAGTACCGGGGCGCGTTCTCTTGAAGCCGTTTGTTGTCTTTTTCGATCAGCGGCTGAAACAAAGCGATCAGCGGATGGTCGGGTGAAGTTTTCTCCAGTTCGGTGAGCATCTCGTCCAGATAGTACACCAAAACCACTTGTGACCAAGGTGCCGTTGTGGGGTCAAGTCCTTTCGAACCGAAGATCAGAATTCCCTGAACTTCACGACCAGCGTGTTCCTGTTGAATGACAGCCATCTCGACCACCACGCGCCCATAGACGTGCGGATCGAAATACATCTGAAACTCGATCACCAGAATCGCTTCGCTGGTGACCTCCGGGATCAGCACTCCATCGGCACTGCGCTGAATGGCTTTGATCGTGACCGATTGGAAGCGGCACGGACCTGGCCAGCGGCGGCGAATCAACTCGAACACCCACTCTGGGTAAGCCTCGAAGATTTCGTACAAATGTTTGTCGGTATCCATCGCCCGATTCTACAACCGGTCGTTCTCGTATACCACGCCAGCCATCAGGATTCACGCACGAGAATTCAGAGAAGAGTCAAAGGGGTCAGGCATCCTTGAGAAGAGTCAAAGGGGTCAGGCATCCTTGTTTAGGAAATGACGTCAAAGAGACCTGACCCAATACTGTTCGGCACGGCGGTCGCAGTACAAGGGCGGTAGCGGATGTGAGGGTGTCAGGGACAGCGGAGATGGCCGTGACCGAATGCATCGCGAAGATCGAGAGCGGGTCGGTGGCGTGCGACGTAAGATGCGCGCAGCGTGAAGGGCGGCGGACGAGATGCCTAAGGCACCCCGCGAATGATCAGATCTGTTTTTTCAGCTTTTCAATGTGAGCCATCAGTTCCTCTTCGCTGGCAAGGCCGCAGAAGTAGAAACAGATCATTTCAAACGTTCGCTTCGTCGGCTTTCGACCGGTCCACAGGGCAATCAGCATGCAGGCGATGATCGCGGAGTAAGTCTGAATCTCGATGCCGTTCTGTTTGTGGCTTAGCAGGTGTTTGCATCCCAGCATGTGCTTGAAAAATCTAAAAAAGATTTCGATCGCCCAGCGAAAAGCAAATATTAACGCAATCACATCCGCTGGCACGTCCAGGAGGTTTGTGGCGAAGCGAAGAATGCCCTCACTGTCCACTCCACTGGAACCACCGGAATACTTGCCACGTGCTGTGTAAGGATTGGTTCGTACACAGATCACACGCACCTTGTGATCGAGTTTGCGATCCCCAGCGCCTTTGAATTCGACGATCTCGTCACTGATGATTTCTTCGAGGCCCGCGTTGTCGTTGCGATAATTCGTCGTGACCGTTTTCCACACGCTGTTGTCCCGTAATCGACAGACATAGCTGCTGCCCACCGCCACGATTTTGTTGAACAACGCAAACTTTGCGTAGCCTCGATCTGTGACGTAAAGACGATCGGCTTCGAGCGTGGCTTCCAGCATGGCTCGCTCGTCGTACGGTCCGCCCCCGTCAGGAGTCACATCGATTCGTATTGGCACACCGCGAAGCAGTTCGAAATGCGTGTGCAGTCGCCACTTGACCGTGCCGCTGCCGGTCTTTGCCTTTCGAAACGACGCCTCCATGATTCGCGGCAAGGCGGCGATGAGCGAACCATCGACGAGAGTGATGGTGTGGTCGATGTTCTGCAGCCTTTTATCCTGTGCAAGCGGCTGAAGCTGCTGCCCGAGTTCGCCGATGATGTCCTTCAGGCGTTCTGCATCGAACACAGTGGTGGCTTCGGACAGCGATCCCAGCGAGGCTCGAGCGCAGCCCAGCTTGGCCTGAACATTCTTGAGTTCGCTGGCCTGCTGTAGTCCTCGGAGTGATGTGACGATCGGGTTGAAGAAATACAGCAGCATCAACATGCAGTACTGGTCGTAGTGCAGTGTGCGATTGCCTGCCGTATCGCGTTCACGCGAATCATCGTGCAGTCGCAGAAGCAGTGGCGCAATCTGATCGAAGTACTTCAGACCTGTGATTTCTTTCTCGGTCAGCTTCACCTTCTCGGTGGGCGTCGATTGTTTGTTGCCATCCTTTGCCATGTGCGAAGCCCGGCAAGTTCCAGGAGGGCGCGCAATAGCGCACACAAAGTTTTCCCGAATTTCGCCGGTACCACATCAAATGCCGTGCCGAACAGTATTGGAATCGCGGGACGGCTGTTGCCAGCCGCCCCCCGCACAGATCCGTACGTGAAGCATTACCTCATACGGCTCCTGCCTTGAGTCGGGCGTGGAAACGTTGATTGGGATATGGATGAGTGACGCGGGGACGAGGCAAATGCAGACGGACAAGCCGATGCATGCGTTCCCATGTCCACTTGCTGCGGCCACGTTGACTCCGCCGACGGATCACCGCCAGCCAGAGCCGAGTGACCTCGTCAACGAAGCGACACAAGCAGTGACTGTTGCTCGGGGCGGCGTGATAGTTCAGCCAGCCCTGCACAACACTCCGCAGCCAGCGACCCGTTTCGCCGAGCGGGCGATGCATACGTTTTCGCAGTTGCTCGTTGATCTTCTGAAAGGTCGCACGCACCCGTTTGGCAATCGAGTGACGATGGATCGTGAACCGGCCGTGCTCCTTCGTCTGAGCGCACTTGTGAGTGAAACCCAGAAAATTGAAAGTCTCGGGTCGGCTCTCGCTATGCCGCTCTCGCCGTTCGATGGCATACTTCCCAAACTCGATCAGTCGAGTCTTGTCCTTGTGCAGCTTCAGTCCAAACTGGGAAAAACGT
>JBBQSE010000518.1:0-5904 GCA_038214195.1 Planctomycetales bacterium | reverse complement strand
ACTGCTCCAGTACATCATGCCATTGAAGAGGGGCTTCGAGAAACTGTACAAGTCGGCTCGTGGTAACCAGTTCGTCGTTGCTTCAAAGCCATACAGGTCGGCACGTCCCCAGAGCATCCCTGAATACGCTCCCAGATCCTGCCGCCCGCCCAGGATCGTTTCGACATCCTTGTCTGTGTCAAACTGGATTTCATGGTACTGTTCAAGGTAGTTGCGATCGGACAGATATCCAATTTCGCCGAAGATCAACGCGTCGCCGGGGAGATTCTGTCGATGCCGGTAGATGATTTCGCCGCGATTCGTGCTCTCTGGAATCAGATTGCGGCGATCCCAGCCGAGGTTATCATGTCCTTTGTCATACTGGTAGAGCCCGATGCCTTTGCCCTTCCAGGAACCCAGACCATTCGTCCCGCTAGCGTCGATCGACGTGCCGACACCGGCGCCGCGTTTGGACATGTAATTCGCAAGCAGATCCCATTCCACCCCGGGAACCTTCGGAATCCCAAACAGTTGGTTCATGTTCCATACGGTCTTGGCCTGCACGCCAAAAATTCTGTCGCTGGTGACAACCGCACTGCGAATTGGAACCTCAGGATCTTCGGCCGGTCCACTGATCTTAGGAAGATAGAAGACAGGCGTATCACCAACGACAAACGTATTGTTGTGACTCGTGATCCACGTCGATTGCTTCAGGACAGGCTGACCATTGAGATCCGTCCCTGCGAACAGCGATGGTCCCGGTTCGACGAAAACATCGCTGGCTTTGACTCGGTATCCCGGCTTTCCGTAGGGACTTGTCGTGGCCCACGCATTCTGCCCGTGAAAACGGTCCTGACTCAGCATCCGCATTCGTTCCGCACGGACACGAACATAGCCCTGTGTCGTTGGGATAAATGCTCGCAGTTCCGCGTTCAGCAGCAACGCGCGATTGGAATTCGCATCGAAAAACGCATGTGTCGCGTGAATCGTATTCTGGTTCTGACGAATGACGATGTTGCCTTCCATGTAGACCTGAAGTCGCGATTCGCTGGGCTGAATAATCTGACTTCCGGATTCCAGCGCCTGGTCTTCGCCAGCCTGAGTCCAGACAACCACGCGATCGGCGGAAAGATCGATCACTCCGACTGAAACCTGTTCGCCGCCCAGTGGAACTTCGACGCCTTCGATCAGAACGTTGACGCCGCCCGTGATGACAGTGACCTGCTCCGCCGGAACCGTGTCTTTCGATTCAAACGATTCAAAACGCAGCGGATCGTTCGAACGCGGGCGCACCTGAATCCGACGAGTCGAAACACTGTTCATCGATTGCATGACCTGCAACGGGGACGTGAACGAATCCTGCGGCAACTGCAGACTGACCGTCGAGATTTCGCCGTTGGCCACGGGATCCAGCCGATCAACGGCTCTCCGAAGCAACGGATCGTCTTTGCTGCCAGGCTTGGATTCGCCGACTTTGAATTGAGGTGCCGCGAGGGACTCCAACTGCACGACTTTAAACGCATGGTCGCGATGTCCGTCACGAGAATCGATCGAGACGTCCTCGCCATAGACGCTGATTTCGTATCCTGACTCTTTAGGCACAACAAACACTGCCAGCTTCATTCCGGAGATCTTCAGAATGCCCTGCGTCAGCGTGGCGTGGCCTGTGACCAGATGAGCCTGAGTGTCTTCGGATGCCAGCGTGTATTCGAAGTCGCCACTGATCTTGATCGGCTGCTGAATGTCCTCCGTGATACGTTCGACGGAGGATCCGATCGTTCCCGCATCCTGCGCGTGCGCACCCCGATCGTTTGCGAACAACAATGTTGCTGCAAGCGTAATCGCAATGACAGACAAAACGGGCCGATGAATCATTCAGTCGCCGTTAATATCGCATTCGTGGCATTGTGCTTCAGAAGGCAGTCGAAAGGACCGGACGGACCGGATCTAAAATCCAGCGCCACGGAATGAGAGGGATGGAGAGAACACAGGCGGACAAAAACCAAAGAGAAGAAAGAGCACAGAGAGGACTGGATGGGAAGAGTCAACAACTGGAGAGGCCATGCGGATGAATCTGCGACTTGTTTCCTGACGCAGTGATCCGAGAATTCCGCATGTGAGCGAACTATACGGCGGTTTGCGAAAACGGGTCAATATCGCCCCGCCCCACAAATATTGCCGCAAGTCTATACATGTCCACAACTTGCGTCATTTCGTGTCATGCGGTCACCGGAATTCAGCACTCAATTCCCGCCGGAATTCCCTCCATCTGCGAAGATCGAGCGATTCTTAAGGCGAGCGGCAGAAACAGATTTGCCGTAGGTCAGGCTCTGCCTGACATCTTCGTGTGATTCGTCCATCGACAACTTGCTGTGGTTGGAACTGTCAGGCAGAGCCTGACCTACTCAAGAACCGCAGCCGCGAGTTGATGCATTACCTCACGCCGTTGTGTGCCGGAGGCTTTGCGCAGATCGAGGTGCATGTGTCGTCGCAGGAAGGGCGGAATCTGCTTCACCGTCGCACCAGGCAGCAATACGGGAATCACACGCAAGCTGCGATCACTGGCACGAAATCCGTGGCCATGCTCATCAGGTTCGCTGTCGCTGATGAGCCGTTCGTAGACCGCGTGGTATTCCACCGTTTGCCACAGGCCGATTCCATGCGGCCCGATGCACACCGCCACGGCACCGGCCTCGTGGATCGCGCGTTCCAGCTTTTCCTGGATGATGTCACCCGGCAGTAATTGTTCTTCGTCGATCCAGCCGAGCAGTCCCATGTTGTCGAGTTCCTCGGCCAGCTCACGCACGGCGGGCTTGTCCTGCGAGTTGTGGCAGAGGAACAGATCAAACGCGCCGTCCCGGCGACGCTGTTTCGTGGTCGTCGCCAGACCTGCCAGCCGTTGGCCGATCTCCGCCTCGCGGTCGATCTCTTTGATTCTGTCGTCCGGCTTCTTCGATTGTTCGACGAGATCGTCCAGCGGAAACCGCGAGCCGCACGCCGAGCACGTGACGAATCCTTTGCCGCGCTCCGTCGCTACCTCCACGGCGCGCGAGTCGATTGTCAGGTTGCAGTCGCCGCAATGATAGATCCGCTCCCGTTCGACCGAACCGCCAAAGGCCAGCTTCTCAAGTTGGCTGTTAATGTATTGGAGGAACAGGTTCTTCGAACCGCTCCGCGCGTTGTCGTCAAAGAACACCGTCAGTCGGCCGAGCGAATCGTCTTCGACATCCGGGTAATCGACGGCCAGCCCGCAGATGCGGCCTTGGTCGTGCTTCGCTTTGAAGAGGGCCGCGTTGCGATGCAGCTTCTCCTTTTCGAACTCCATCGAGTAGATCAGCCGCACGACCAACGAAGCGTAGATGCCCCGCACCGGGCCGTGAAACCGGAACCGCACCGCCAGCGAATAGCCGCCGGGATAGTCCGGCAGTTCTTGTCGCAGCTCCGCCGGAAACACCAGCAGCGTCCGATCGCGAATGGCATCGACCGTGCGAATGGCCAGCCCACGCGAGAGGGATTCTTCCACGGTCGCCAGCAGCAACGTCTGCTCTTGCTGTTTTCGCCCCTGGAGAGCGAGCGGTCGGTCAGCATCCATCTTAAACTTGCCGGCGCGGGCGTCTTCCTCGGACAGAAAGCCGAGCCCATCGGGTTCCTTGCGCGCCGCCTGCGTGAGCCAGCCGCAGTAGTCGTCGAGCATTTCCGGCTGTAACAGGACGAAGCCCCAAACGGCAACCGCCGGATCAAGCCGGTCGTTTCCAGCTGCTGCAAACAGGCATCGAACACGGCCCGCGTCAGTGGGGCTTGTCGTCGTTTGGACACGGACTTCAGTAGGTCCTGGAAAAGCGCTGCCGACTCTTCGATGATCGTGCCACGCCGCTTCTTCGCGACCAGAAAATCTTTCGTGATCTTGAACTCGCTGGTCCGAGTCACCGCCGGGAGGTCATCCCACTTGATCGCGTCGCAAAGGGCCGCCCGGAGATCTTCGACTCCGTCTCCGCGTTTGGCACTGGTCTCGAAATAGCCGTCGAAGCCGTAACGCTGGACTATCTCATCGATACGCTGCTGACTGACCGCCGCACTACCGCGATCACAGCGAGCGGCGACGAGGAACTTCTTCAACGGAAAATTCTCGCGCCGAGCGGAATCGATCGCCCGTGCCCAGTAGGAGACACCGGAGAACGGTTCGGTTTCGCTCCGAGCATCGAACAGAACCAGCGCCACGGAGATCTCGTGCAGATGAAGCTGATGAACCAGCCGATAACCCGGCTGCCCCGCCAGATCCCAAAGCAACGTCTCCCGCGTCTCCGCCGTATCCGTACGATGGGCATCCCTGCCCGTCTTCGTCGTAGGATGGGCATCCCTGCCCGTCGTCGTCGTAGGATGGGCATCCCTGCCCGTCGTTTTCAAGGATGCATTCACCGCAGCAGACTCGACGGGCAGAAGTACACGTCCTACAGCCGTAACACTCTCCATCAACCAAATATGCCGACCATGCGTCGATTCCGTGGCGCGAAACTTCCGCCCGGCAAGCACCAGTCCCAGCCCGGATTTGCCGACACTGGAATTCCCCACCAGTACAACCTTGGCATTGCGGTAGTGGCTGTCCGTGTGGCTCAGTCCCTCGTAGGTTGGGCTTCCAGCCCGACCATCGTTCTGCTCGGGCTGGAAGCCCAAGCTACGGTCGAGCAGCACGGCGAGGTCCAGATTCCAGACATGGATCAGCCGGCATCGCTCGCCGTCCGGCGTGTTCGGCTTCGAGCCGACGGTGGCCAGTCGCGGCAGTGTCGGATGAAACGCAAGCGCGGGAATCCAATCGTAATGAGTTGGCTCCGCGATGACCGCGACCGTCTCCCATGTCGCGCAGCTCCACAGCCGAATCGTATGATCGTTGCTCTTCGAAGCGAGCAGCCGCCCGTCCGCCGAGAACGCCACGCAATCGACCAGCCCCGTGTGCCCTTCGAGCGTGCGGAGCAGTTGGCCGCTGCGGGCCTCCCAGAGCTTCACCGTCTTGTCATGACCACCGCTGGCCAGCGTCTCCCCCTGTCGATCAAACGCCACGCTGAGGACCAGGTTCTGATGCCCTTCGAGCGTGTGGAGCAGCTGGCCGCTGCGCGCCTCCCAGAGCTTTACCGTATTGTCACCACTCGCGCTGGCCAGCGTCTCCCCTTGCCGATCAAACGCCACGCTGTAGACCTCGTCATTATGCCCTTCGAGCGTGCGGAGCAGCTGGCCGCTGCGCGCCTCCCAGAGCTTAACCGTCTTGTCATGACTCCCGCTGGCCAGCGTCTCCCCCTGCCGATCAAACGCCACGCTGTAGACCCGGTCCGTATTCCCGTCGAGCGTGCGGAGCAGCTTGCCGGTGCGCGCCTCCCAGAGCTTCACCGTCTTGTCATGACTCCCGCTGGCCAGCGTCTCCCCCTGCGGATCAAACGCCACGCTCACGACCGCGTCCTTGTGCCCGGCGAGCGACGCCAGCAGCGTCACGCCCGGCGGCAGTTGCAGTGCTGCTGCGTCTTGCTCCGTCCCGCCCGACTTTGGCCCCGACTTCTCTTTCGCCACAGTGTCGTACTCCCCCATGCTCTCTCGTGCCCGGATCGTAGGTCAGGCTCTGCCTGACATCGTCCTGTGATTCGTCGATTGGCAACTTACTCTGTTTGGGACTGTCAGGCTGAGCCTGACCTACGAACACTTGGTTCTCATCCCCCATTCGCCATGCTATCTCGCGCCAGTGGGACGTACAAGTCGCAGTCCGTGTTGCCGCAGGTGGAAGTGACAGATGAAGTGCCCGCGCTTTGTTACTCGCTAGAGCGAGCGGCAGTTGAAAACATACCAGCACGCGGTCAGAAATGAAGCTGTGGATTTTCTTGCGATTGTCCCCTCTCCCCCGCAATTGATTTTCCAACTTGACACGTTTTCCACGGGGGGAGA
>JBBQSE010000517.1:0-5940 GCA_038214195.1 Planctomycetales bacterium | reverse complement strand
AGGAAGCCAGGTCGAGTTTCGTGGCGCAGACTCCGATTCTGCAGTATTCCAGTGCAAGAGTGAGGCTGGCCATCGGGCCGCGATGATTCGCTGCGATGTCCTTCTAAAAGCACTTAAAAAATCAGAACGAACTCTGGTTTGGCGATTGTATGGCTGGAAATGGGCTCAGGCTCGCGGTAAAGACCACTACGACTCTCGTGAGTACTGGGTCGCTTATTCAATGGATTCAACTGGCACAAGCCGAGTGCTTGGCGGCGGTACCTGGATCAAGTCGCCGGACCGTGTCGTTGAACCCTTGCCTTGAAAAAAATGATGGCGAGTTCTGCGAACTGAGGTCCATCTACAACCGTGGCTTCATCGCCGCCCGTGCCCTCGGCAGCCATTGCTCCAAACGGCTCACGATCGAATTTGGTAAGTGGTTATCGAGCGCATCCTCGCCGCCTGCGAATTCCTCGACGACGATGCCCTGCAAATTACTGATCAACCTACTTATCTTGTCTCGCTCTGACGACTCCACTAAAAATACAACAGGTTTGCCTTGCCCAGAAATGAACCCATACTCGTGAGCCAGGTTCATACTCAATGAGTCAGTATCTTGAAGTGCGGTCACTAATACGATGCCCATCTTGCAGGCCCACAGCCGGGATTCCACTTGCTGAATTGTGGGGTGTTCGGTGCCCGCTGTTGGAGTCGCCTCAATTGCTTGGCAGTCATTTTTGCTCAATGTACTTCGAATCTTTTCAAGCAGCCTGTCTGTGTGAGCGTTGGCACCAGCAAAACGTCTCGAAAGGAACACAGGTATGCAGCCCGGTTCTACCTCTTCCCGAACCACTTGCTCGACAGCGGCTTTTAGTGAAGAGGGAACACGCACACCAATGTCATCAGGATGTTTGAGGTACAGACTGTCCATCCAGCGACGTCCCTTGCTCACAGTCCACTTCGCCCGAAATCGCGGCGGGATCGCACCTAACTCAGTGTCGATTCTCTTCCGCAACGAGGTGAAAGGATCCAGCAGGTTTTTCTTGATATTGTCTGGCAGGTTTACCCCCAGTTGTTCAACCTGCTTAAGCGCATTCTGTGCGTCCGTTGACTGCGCGGTTGGTTCGCAGACCGCGATCAATACAGAGTTTCCTACTTCTTTCGCACCGCCACGTCGCAGAATTGAAGACAGGATGTTGAGTCTGAGGTTGTCTCCAAGGGTCTGTGTCAGTTCGGCAAGTGCACCTGGAGTGTCTGCGTGCTGCACTTTAATTGACACCGCCCCTTTCTTTGGAAAAACGAATCGCACAAGTCTCTGCCGAGTGTTGCACGACACAACGGCCCTTGCAAAGTCGTACTGATCTGCATCAGCATCGGTTGCCGCCAGCCGTCGGATTTCAGAATGCCATTCAACCCCCCTTATCAAGCCTGTTTCGATCCGAGCATTCTGGACCCATCGAACCCATCGGAGGGCGGGCTCAGGTGTCACCTGAGGTTCATCGGAGTACCAACCTTCAAAGCCAACCTTGCTAAGCGCGGCCTTGATTTTGTTTGCCATGTTTTGGAGAGACTCTTTTCGCCGCGCCACCAGTTCCGGGTTTGGTTCTCGCTCAGAGTCAGAGGAAGTGCTGTCGAGCAACTCACACACGAGTGACACGTGGTAGAAGCCTCGGTGATCGACGGTAACACCCTCGGCGAGTGCGATGTTTACGGTTGTCATTCCCTTCAGCTGGTGAAGAGTCGAAAACGCAGACGAAAGCACATTGGGTTCATCCTGTTTTTTTGACGCGCACATAGATTAGATCAATACAAGGATTGATTACTGAAACAAGCATTTCGCCAACAGGTTTTAGCGTGTCCGCTGGCTGCGGGGGACGCACAATCGAAACGTAGACATTTGTGTCGGAGAGAAACCCGAGTGGAGAGCGAATAAACCATGGAATTGGTAAATGAGGAATTGGGGATCGACGTGTTGGTCCTGGTAGATAAGTTAGCTCTCCGACGATGTGCATATAATGTCCCCGTCTGTACGACCAACAGATGCGCCACCAAAGAGCTTGATGATCCGAATACCTACGTACTAGCGGCAAGTACTGAAGTCGTTCGTTCGAGCATTTTACACTGATCGGATTCTTCAAATGGAAAGATGCCTACAAGTGACGTATCCGGTATAGCCGTTGTATTCGATTCACGTGCTGAAAATGTCAGTCGTCGTCCGTGGTCGACACTGTAGTGGAGCATAATTTCGGTCACGATCAACGAGACATGGGATCTGCGTGAGCATTTGACTGGCTCAATTCAGCCGGGACGGCGACGGATGGGCAAAAGCGTGACCGTACCCCGCAACCATTGTAGACAGCGCGTGCATTCTGTGTCGGTTTGAGTTTTCATCAACCGAGCAGAGGAACGAAGCATGGGGCGTCGTGCAGATCATGAGAAGCATTGTGAGTGGAGCGAGCGGATTCGGCGGCGGCGTGTCGGGGCTGACCGTGGCGGAATTCTGTGAGTGGGAAGACCTATCGCATCATTGGGCAATTTGACGTAAACCATTGTCGTACGCTCGCCAGTTCGGTTTGCTGGACGATCACGGATTTGTGTCTGGGGAAAGAAGTCATAGTCAGGACTGTTCTATCGAGTGGAAAAGACAAACTTTGTCTGTGTCTTGTACTCCTCGCCGGTTTTTAGCAATGTCGATGGGAAATTCGGCTGATTTGGACTGTCGGGGAAGTGTTGTGTTTCCAGACAGAAGCCTCCTCGATGGATGTACGGTTTGCCGGACTTGCCAGTCAATCGGCCATCCAGGAAGTTGCCACAATAGAACTGAATTCCCGGTTCGGTCGTCAGTACCTGCAGCACGCGACCGGACGTTGGTTCGTAGACTTCAGCCGCCAGCGCCAGGTCACCTTTGGCTGACGGAGTTTCGACGACCCAGTTGTGGTCATATCCGCCGCCGAAGCGGAGTTGTTCGTCGTCCATGTCGATATCACGACCGATCGGTTTGGCCGTGGTGAAATCGAATGGTGTCGTGTTGACTGAAGCCAGTTCTCCGGTGGGAATCAGGGTCTCATCAACCGGCGTGTATTGAGAGGCATTCAGCATCAGTTCATGATTCAGAATGTCGCCATCGCCTTCACCCTTGAGATTGAAGTACGTGTGTTGAGTCAGATTGATTGGTGTTGTTTTGTCCGTCGTCGCGTGATAGTCGATGACAATTTCATTCTTCCCCGCAGGGATGGAATACGTGACAGTCACTTTAAGATTGCCGGGGTAGCCTTCTTCTTTGTCTTTGGCGAGATATCTTAGCTGAATGGAGCTTTCGTCCACCGACACGACGTCCCAGACAACTTTGTCGAAACCAATGATTCCACCGTGCAGGTGATTCGGTCCGTTGTTTTTGGCGAGCGTGTATGTTTCGCCATCAATTGAGAATTGCCCACCGGCAATTCGATTCCCGTACCGGCCAACAACAGCCCCAAAGTATGGTTTATCGACGGCATTCATGTAGTCCTCAGCGCGGGAATATCCGAGCGCCACGTCGCCCAAAGCACCCTTGCGATCCGGAACAGTGATCGACGTGATGATGGCACCGTAATTGGTGACATCGATCGTCATTCCGGCGCTGCTTGTCAATGTGTACTGTCGAATGCCGCTGAAGTCTTTGCCCCGGAGGACCGAGAAATTCGCGAACGTCGCGTAGATCGTGAAAACTGTCGCAATAAGGATCAGACCAACCGGCTTCGCCAGCCGCCAGGGTGTCATATCGACGGCACCGACATCGACTTGTTCGAATTCAATCGCAAGAGGATTCACTTCTCCAATCACCAGCATCAGAATTAGCAGCCAGGCGAAGACCAGTCCCAGAAAATGAAACTCATGCAGCGACGCGACTACCAGACTGAACGGCGAGACGAAGTATCCTACGGCAATGGCGACAAATCCGGTGACTAAAGCAATTTTGGCCGCCATCGGAGGCACACGCTTCGACACCATTCCGATCAGCACCACAGCAAAGATCGGAATGAAATACATCCCGTTCATTTTTTGGAGATAGCCGAAGATGCTGGTCGTGTTCGCCAGCAGCGGAGCCAGCGTCATTGAAACAATCGCCACGATCCAGCCAAAGATTTTTCCGGAATTCACGACGGACTGTTCGCTGGCGTTTTTCCTGAGCACACTCTTGTACAGCCCGAGGCTGAACAATGTACAGGAACTGTTCAGCGCCGAGTTGAAACTGGAAAGAATGGCACCAATCATCACCGCCGCAAAGAAGCCCGTCAGTGGTGTCGGCAGAACTTTGCTCACCAGCATTCCGTAGGCTTTGTCCGGCTTGATTGTCTGGCCCGAAAATACGCTGTACGCGATCATGCCAGGCACAACAAGATACAGTGGCCCCAGCAGCTTGAGCGCACCGGTCAGCAGCACACCCTTCTGCCCTTCGGCCAGACTGCTTGCGCCGAACGTCCGCTGGATAATTTGCTGATTGGTCGTCCAGTAAAACAGGTTCAGCAGGAAGATGCCGGAGAAAATAGCACCGAAGGGAACCGATGTATTCTCGTTCCCAACCGAATTCAGTCGCGACTTCTGCTGTTCCAGCAACAGAGTCGCACCTGCGGGAATTCCACCGTCACCACCCAGCAACGACAATGCGTAGCCTGTGATCAGGAATCCGCCGACGAGCAATCCAATCCCATTCAGCGTGTCGGAAACGGCCACCGTCCTCAGGCCGCCAAACAGCGCGTAAATCGAACCGATGATGCCCACGATCCAGACAATCAGCCAGAGCGACAGCGTGTCCGTCGTCATGCCGAGCGTCTCCGGCAGGCTGCCCAACATGGAGGACACGTCGAGGATATCGATCATTCCCCGAGCACCGGTGTACAGAATGATGGGCAACAGAATGCCGACATAAGCCAACAGGAAGATGATGTTGGTGATCACCTGCGTCTGATGATCGAAGCGAATCTCCAGGTATTCGGGAACGGTGGCGACGCCGCTCTTCAGGAAACGTGGCAGAAAGAACCACGCCATGAAGACCAGCGCGACAACGCACACGACTTCCCAGACCATCACGCACAGGCCATCGGTGTAGGCCGCTCCGTTGAGGCCGACCATTTGCTCTGTCGAGAGATTCGTCAGCAGCAGGGAACCGGCGATGAGCGGAAACGTCAGCGTTCGTCCCGCGAGAAAGTAGCCTTTACTGCTGGCGTGGTCGTCTTTCCTTGTAATCAGCCAGGTCAGCAGACCGACAAGGGCGGTGAAGAAAAGAAACGAGAGGATTGTGACCAGATTCATAAACACTGCCTTCCACCGAATCGCCGTTTGAAATGCTATTCGGGGCAGTGTAGATGAATTCCGTGGCGACTGGATACTTTCGCGGCAGACTCAGCTTCGGAATTTTTGGACAGCCGACACGGGTCGCGGGACATCCTGAGGAAATATCACTGGCGGCTGATCAAGTTTTGCCTCAGGATCATTTGGCAGAGTCGTCTCGTCGTCCGGAGCGACTTCGGGGGTTGGGCTGCTCTCGAAAATAGGGGTTTGCAGCTCGACTCCGCCGACGGGATGACCAGACACGAATTCTGCAGGCTCCGCATAAAGGTGAGGATTGTCGTCGGCGTGGGTTCGTTCCTGAGCTCGCAGCAAGGCATCGTCGTAGGCTTCCGGACACCATTTACCTTCCTGCAGATAGATGTTGTTGAATTCCAGCAGGCGCCCCGTCGCCAGATTCAAACTCGTAATTGCCTTATTGTAGGCGACGACTTGCTGATAATATGCGATCTCGGCAGCGGCGGCGCTGGCCTGGCCTCGCAGCACAAGATCCAATGTCGTCGTGCCAACTTCAAGCTGCGCCTGTAGCAGTGGTACGCGCTGGTCCGCCGCCAGCATGCGATTCCGATTCGACTGGGCCGCAGTGTAATTCGCGGCAACATCCTGAATCGCATTGGCGATGTCATGGGCGAT
>JBBQSE010000516.1:0-5976 GCA_038214195.1 Planctomycetales bacterium | reverse complement strand
GATTTGATAAAGCAAAGTTCGTCGGCGATCGATGCGGTATGAGGCAGCAACTCGCTGATCCACGCACCGCTTGATCCGTGCTGCTGAAAAGCGAACTTCGAAGGCGCGACGGGGAAACTGGCCTGCGTGCTGGTCATACCGGTGAGCCGCTGCCCCTGACGAATGGAATCCGGCAGCTCTGCTCCGCGCAGTGCCGCCAGCCCCGGCTTGTGGTCGAATAGATCGATCTGCGACGGCGCGCCGGACTGAAACAGGTAAATAATTCGCTTCGCCCGTACCGGCAGATTGGGGAACGTCGGTCCGTCATCGCTGACTTCGGCTTCCAGTCCCGCTGAACTCTTCTCGCCGAACAACGACGCAAGCGCGGCAAGCCCCACGGCTCCGGTGCCGCGTGTCAGGAAATCTCGTCGAGTGTCGGAAAAAAGTTGTTCGATAGTTGTCATAAGATCGCGTTTGAAAAATGCAGTGTGCCAGCTGCAGTCGCCTCTCCCCGATCTCAGGGGGAGAAAGTGGCCGACAGGCCGGAGGGCGGGTACCAAAAATCAACTTTCGTAAACCAAAGAAACGATGCATTTCGATCAAATTCACCTGGCCCGATTTGATCCACAACCACGGTGACTCGCACCGATGCCTCATGGCCGTAACGCACTTGCGAGTACCACTGTTTTGTTCCGCGCCATGTGACCGCCAGATCGACATCGTCCGGGGACTCCGCTGTCATCGCAAATTCATCGCGGACCTCCAGGAAGAAATCCAGTGGAGAGTGATTGGTGAACAGGCCGCAGTCTATCTGCTCTGTCGCTCGAAAGGAAATTATGACCTGCGTCAGAGCGGCGCGCAGGACGGACGCAAATTGAAGAAGACTCCTGTCTAAATACGAGTCTGTATAAGCCGCTGATGGATCGCTGGGTGGGCATGGAGAATCAGTTCGCCGACTTGTCCGAGACAACTGACCTGAATGAGGATCAAAACAAAGCACTTGACAACTTGAAACGTCAAAGGACTGGAAACAGTCGGCCTGCCAACATCTACAACGGTATTCTGAAGTCACATCTCGGCTACACGATTCGCGGCGCGATCTGGTATCAGGGCGAAAGCAACGCGAGTCGGGCCTGCCAATATCGCAACTTGTTTCCTCTGATGATTTCCAACTGGCGTCAGGAATGGGGCCAGAGCGATTTTCCGTTCTACGGGGTGCAACTCGCAGATTTCAAGGTGGAAAACCCAGAGCCAGCGGAGAACGACTGGGCCGATAATCCAGTTTGCAACATGTACGACGGTGCTGGTTTACCGATGACACCGTTCAGAACGGATGATTGGCCGGGAGTCACGATCAACAGCAATTAGTGACGATGATTCGGGAAGAGCATTTCCGACCATCTTCAAGGGGCCTGGCATCTGCTTGATGTCAGGCCCTTTTTTTGTCTTGAGCCGTGTAGCGAATAACAGAGTTTTACATGCTCTGCGCAGTTCAGTGATAATTCATTCAAAATATTTCATTATTGTGACCGATATCTTGCAAACTAATTCATTTTCTGTCATGTTGTGACTGAATTCTGGTTGTTCATGGCGGAAAACAGATGATTGTTGAAGAGAGACGCTCGAAAGTTCTGCAAATTGCCGAGGAACTTGGGTTCGTCTCGCTTCAGCAGTTGGTGACATCGGTCGGAGCCAGCGAGTCGACTATCCGGCGGGATTTGGAGTTTCTTGACGCAAACGGTCAGATCCAGCGAACGCGCGGTGGGGCGTCGTTTCTGGGTGATTCACAGTCGGATTTCGATGCCCGGAAGAGCAAGGCGTCGCGTGAGAAACAGCAAATTGCCCGGCGAACAGCGGAACTGATTTTTCCAGGGGAAACGGTCTTGCTGGATGGCGGGACCACGACTCTGGAAGTTGCTCGGTATTTGACAGGGAAATCTCTGCAGGTTTTGACGAACTCATTGCCGATCGCATCGCTCTTGATGAATCGGCCTGAGATTGAGCTGATTTTTATAGGCGGGTATGTGTATCCCAAGACCGGAGTGGCCCTGGGCGAACAGTCGGTTGAGGCATTAAAGAAGATGCATGCGACTCGGCTGGTCATGAGTACTGGAGGAATTACGGCGGAAGGTCTGTTTAACAGCAATGCACTGCTCGTGGAAACAGAACGACAAATGATCCGCACGGCAGACCGGGTAACTCTGGTTGCCGACAGCAGCAAGTTTGGTCAGCGCGCTTTGTCGCATCTGTGTCCGCTGACCGATATCCATGAAATTGTCACCGACGACGGAATGTCCGATGACTGGCGAAACGTGATGGAGTCGGCAGGGTTAGAAATCAGGATTGTTCCAAAGTAGTCATCACGATCTGCTGTGATGAGTCCATTAGAAAATGTCGGTGTTTCGTTTTCTGAAAACTGAACACTGAACACTGGGAGCGAAGCGACAGTGACCGCAACCTTGAATCCATCGGACGTAGAACGAGTCGTTCGCGAAGTGCTTAACAGACATTTGGGTTCGCGGACGGGCAGGACTGCACCCAGCGGAATTCCCGTCCTTCGTGGCGCAGAGGCTGCTGAAGTTCCAGCAATTTCGTCCATCGCCAATCGCAATCCGCTGATCGTCAATATCTCGGCTCGGCACGTCCATCTGACTCAGGAACACGTTGAAATGCTGTTCGGGCCGGGGGCGAAACTGACTCCTGAGAAGGATCTTTATCAGGACGGCTATTACGCCGCCAAAGAAACAGTTGCCGTCGTGGGGCCTCGGCGCCGCATGCTGCCCAGCGTCCGCGTGCTTGGTCCGTGTCGAGGTGATTCCCAGGTCGAACTGGCCTTCACGGATGGAATCTCCCTGGGCATCGATCTGCCCGTGCGAATCAGCGGAAATGTGAAGGGCACGCCTGGCTGTGTGCTTGTGGGTCCGCATGGCGTCGTCGAGCTGAAACAGGGCGTGATCCGCGCGATGCGGCATGTTCATATGGGCCCCGGCGATCTCGAATACTTCGGCGTGAAGGATGGTGATCACATTAACCTTCGCATTGAATCACCTGGCTGCACGACTGTGCTGGAAGATCTGGCCGTGCGGGCTGGTAAAGACATCAAACTGGAAGTTCATCTCGACACCGACGAAGGCAATGCGTGCAACCTGGAAAATGCGTCGAAAGTGGAGCTGGTGAAGCCGGAAAAGTGTAAGTGTCATTAGAGAGTGTTCAGTTTTCAGTGTTCAGTCTTCAGCAAACACAGCTGGGGATCTGAGCATTGAACACTGAACGCGGAAAATTTTCGTCACTTGGAAAGTGACTATCTTTTTTTGCCAGGGTCGCTCCACGAAGAGGGCGTTCTGGCGGTGGAGAACTGAGAATGGCAAAATCGATGGAAGCGTTGGGAATGATTGAAACGAAGGGCTTCGTCTGCATGATCGAAGCCATTGACGCAATGCTGAAAGCAGCGAACGTCACGTTGGTCTCCTGGGACAAGATTGGCAGCGGACTTGTCACGGCATTTGTGTCCGGTGACGTCGGAGCTGTTAAAGCGGCAATGGACGCTGGAGCTGCGGCTGCGTCAAAACTGGGACAGGTCGTAAGCGTGGAAGTGATACCGCGTCCGCACGAAGAGCTGCCAGCGTTCCTGCCTAAAGGCAAGACCACAACATCTGCAGCAAAGAAGTAGTCAGTATCAGACAGCTACCGGGCACTCATCTGAGATTTCAAATTTGGAATTCGCGATTTGAAATTCAAAGCCCATGAATCCAACACAACTGCAACTTTTTTCGGAACAACGATCCATGAACGATGCTATTGGTCTAATTGAAACAAAAGGTCTGGTCGCCGCAGTACAGGCGTCTGACGCGATGTTGAAAGCTGCCAACGTTACGCTGGTAAAGCAAATCAACATCGGAGCCGCATTTATCACCACGATCATCAAAGGTGACGTCGGCTCAGTCCGCGCCGCTGTGGATGCCGGTGCCGCCGCTGCAGCCCAGAGTGGGGAACTGGTGTGTGCGCATCTGATTCCGCGACCAGAAGCGTCGCTGCTGGAATCGATTCTGTAGAACAGGATCAGCTGTGATTCTGTAGGTCCTTCCTGCCGGGGAGGACTTTCGCCGCAAGGCGAACCAGATGAGCGGACATCCGCTCAACGACGACGGCTCCACTTCAATCAACCTGCGTTTGGTCGCAGGTCGCGACGAGTCGCGAAGTCCTTTCCGGCAGAAAGGACCTACATGAAAAGTCATCATGAAAGTTCTTGTCGCTAATCTGGGATCGACCAGCTTCAAGTACCGACTGTTTGATTTATCGACTGAAACCCAGCTTGCGCGGGGTGGCATCGATCGAATCGGTCAGTCGGATGCGCTGAGTTCGTGTTCCGTTCAGATCGGAAGCTACAAAGAGGAAACACAGCAGTCCGTGCCAAATCACGCGGCGGCTGTTGGGATCTGTCTTGAGCAACTGACGGATGCCGAGCACGGCTGTCTGAAGTCGGTCGATGAAGTCGGCGGGATTGGATTCAAAGCGGTCTTTGCGGGCAGTCTCAGCGGCGTGCGAATCGTGGATGAGGCGCTCCTGAAAAAGATGGAGGATCTTTCGGACATTGCTCCGGCCCACAACCCGCCGTATGTGCGGGCTATGCGACAGCTGAAGCAGGCGTTCCCGCAGATTCCTCTGGTGGCCGCTCTGGAAACTGGTTTTCACGAAACGATTCCGTTCGAGCACCGAGCCTACGCCGTTCCTTACCACTGGTACACGGACTTTGAGATTCGTCGCTGGGGATTTCACGGTGCCAGTCATCGTTTCATTGCTGGCCGCATCGCTGAGATTCTGTCCGTGTCCGAAAAGGGGTCAGACCCTAAAACACAAAAGGGTCAGACCCCTTTTCTGAAAGTCATCAGCTGTCATCTCGGCGGCAGCGCGTCGATTTGTGCGATTCGCAACGGCGAAAGTTTTGCTGCGTCAATGGGCATGAGTCCTCAGGGAGGTCTGCCGAACAACAATCGCGTGGGTGATTTTGATGCCTACGCGATTCCAGTGATCATGAAGCGAACAGGACTGACGTTTGAACAAGTGCTGACGGAGATGTCCACGGGTGGCGGTCTGCTGGGAATCAGTGGACTGAGCGGTGACTGCCGTGACCTGGAAGAAGCGTCGGCGAAAGGACATGATCGAGCTGAGAAGGCTCTGAAGTTGTTTGAAGCATCGATTCGGTCTTACGTCGGATCGTACATGGCTCTGCTCGGCGGCGCGGATGTGATCGTGTTCACGGGCGGGATTGGAGAGAACAGCGAGCGAATTCGGACTAACGTCTGCCGCGATATGGAATGGGCGGGCGTCGAATTGTGTGCAACGAAGAATTCAGGCAGTAAGGGCGAAGCTTGCCTGAGCAAAGACAGCAGTCGAGTCCAGGTCTGGACGGTGCCAACGAACGAAGAACTCGTCGTGGCACGACAGACGGCAGCGGCGCTGGCGCTTCGCTAAGTGTTCGGTTTTCAGTGTTCAGTTTTCAGTAAAGGAGATTTCGGCGATTCAATGCTTGATGTCACAGGAATCCCGCATTCTGCGATTCACTGAACACTGAACACTGAACACTGAAAACTAACTGACGATGTTCTTAGCACGCATAACCGGCAGTCTCGTCGCGTCTCATAAAGTTGAGGCGCTCGTGGGCCAGAAGCTGTTGCTCGTGGAACCTCTGCGAGTCGATGAGAAGGATCAGAAAAGCCTGAAACCAACCGGTCGGTCGTTTGTGGTGATTGATACGGTCGGAGCAGGCGAAGGTCAGGTTGTGTTGTGTGTTCAGGGTTCAAGTGCTCGGTTCACACCGGGAACAAAAGAGTTGCCGATTGACGCCGCGATTATTGGGATTGTGGATACGGTGCAGGTGAAGCAAAAAATGATTTTCAACGCGGCGCAATAGTCGTCGGTAGCGAAGCGCAACAAAACCAAAAGCCAACAGCGCCACGATTAGTTAGAGGGGCGGACAACGACAAATAGAAACACAGC
>JBBQSE010000515.1:0-6009 GCA_038214195.1 Planctomycetales bacterium | reverse complement strand
CTTGCGATGATAATATCGCCCGGTCACGCCGCCGTCGTCGCCTTCTTCCCAAAGACTTGCGTGAGCCGCCTCATGAAGCATCGTGGCGAGCAATTGCTTTGGATCATCGAACAAATGAGGACTCAGGGCAATCTCATGGGCCTGATTCTTACCCCTCGCCTTCCAGCTGGACATGGCAAAGTGGCCATGTTTCCTTTCGCGAGCTCCGACCGCCAGCACCACAATGACAGCCTTTGGAATTCGAGGATCCAGTGTCCTCAACATGGCCCAAGCCTCTTCGAGTACTGCGACCGCTGCGGAACCCCGGTCTTCAACTCTTTGTCTGTTCGTTCGCTTCAAAGTACAGTCTCTACTCAGGGAGGCGAGCAAAACTTCACAAAGCGTGTGAAGTTTCTCTTGGGGGGTAGCAAAGTACGCGGGCTGCGGTTGGGCAAGCCGCAGGATTGCGGCCATCCTTTAATACGATTGGTTCGCGACATATCTTCATTCGGGCTTGCTGGAATCTGTGGTTATGAGGACCAGCATCGATCCGAACGAGCAGCAATCCTGATGAAAAAGACCGGGTGTTCGAATCAGCGGTCGGCGGGACACTTCTGAATAGTGTCTGGATTACAGCCTGTATTTTCCTGAAAAAGATTTGTAACTCCAAATTCAGTAGGCACTTACACCAAATGAAAAGAACCTGCCTGGCAGCCACTGCATGTCTGGATTCTGTCTGGATTGCGTCAGTTTCCGGGAAGCGAAGTTCTTGTGTACACGGTCGCCGGCCCTTCGCCTTCCAGCGTAAGCCAACCTCCGGATTCCAGAAGGGCCAAGTCTCGCTGGGCCTGCCGTTGGCTGACGACACCCTCCTGTTCCTGGTAATACTCTGCGGGTTTCAACTCATCGCCTTGGTGCAAACGAGCCAGCAGCTCCGTCTGTCGCTGATTAAGACGAGGCCGACTGCGTTTGGCAAAGAACGTCAATGTGATCCCGGTCGCTGATTGTTCCCACTCCGGGATCTTCAGCCCAACAGCCTTGCACTCCTCGACGATCTTCTGTGTCCCAACGCCAAGATGCTCGATAATTCCTCGCAGATAAAAAACGTGCGCCATGTCAGGGTTGGCTGGAAGTGACGGGTGTTTCTTCTTCAGATCGCTGATCGTCAAACCTTCCGGCAATCGCCCCGTATTCCAAATCTCGATTCGACTCGGATAAATTCCGACTGACATGCCACCTGCGAATATGGAATAATCGCGGTGAATAATTCCATTGACAATCCCTTCTCGCAATGATCGGAACGGGTACTGCGGAAGGTGCTCTCGCTCGACCTGACCTTCCCTGAACTCAGCATTGATTCGGATGTTTCGCTCTACGAAGGCAAACATCTGTTCGACGAGGGCAAATGCGTTACCTTCGAATACGCGGTCGTCGATAAAGTCACCACCCTTATCGGTCTTGAACAACGTCGCCCTGATTCGTGTTTGCGGCAGCCGCCGACCTGGATTCTTCGCAAACAAGACGTCTGCACCGTTTGTCAGCTGCCCCGACCGTCGCAGGCCGATCTGGGAAAGGACGCTCAGAACGTTTTCTGGTTCATCAAACGTGTAGTTCCTTTTGCGACGGGCCTCTTCCACAGTACGAAGAACCTCCTCAGGCTCCAGATCTTCGAGTTCTGCCACACTGGCACGTCGCTCCCATCGTGTCGGTTCAGAATACTGCTCCTGGACAATCTTCCGGATCGTATCAGCGTCTGCAGAGACTGTTTGGTGTTTCTGCCGGACCCATACACGGTTGAGGACACAAGGATCACCGGTTTTGACTCGGCTGTGGAACTCACTGCTCATCTCTCGGAAAAATCTCGATTGCGTGTCTTTCCTGCCCACCCGTTGGAGCATGACATGCCACGTTTGCCATTTTTGTTGGCCAGCGCAGACGCATGGGCCGCCAAATTGGTTCGTTGCGGATTACGGCATCATGCACAGAAGGATGGCCTCGACCGCGACTGGTCTCGCCAGGTGTCCGTGACCCTCTACTTTGTATTGGTCAGAAGCGTCGAGGTCAGCACTTCCACAAATCCTGGAGGAATTCAGGTTGCGGACTGAATTCCGTCGATGTGGGGCGAGTATTCGTCTGCAGCAGATTCGGTGTCGGACCGCGAAATGCACTTGAAAACAAAATCCTCAAAACATTGTGAATCTGCTGGGGTCGTGACACGTAGAAGTGAAGGACAGGGAGCATCAGACAAGGTGCCTGCGGCACCTCGAATTGAACTCGAAGCCGATTATGCAGGTTGGAGGTTGTTTCTAATGAGCGGACATGCGTCGTCAAATAATGGGCAAGCAAATCAGCGAATGCAGTCATTTCAAGGCGGACCGGACTTGGTTGATTCGCCTCACACGTCGAATTGCCAGCCACGGGATGGCGTTTCGCCCGGCCCCAAGAACGACGACACGACGCCTGGCGTACTCAGCACGAAATCGATCTGGGATATGCTCTCTGAGCAACCTCGTTCTCAACCGGCAATTGATATGAGTTCGGTGATGGCGGGTGTCATCAGTTCAGACGATAAAACTAGTGCCATTTCCGTCCATCATGAGCATATCTACGACTCTCCGTTGGGCCCAGGATCCGAAGTTACCTTTCTTGGTGCATCACAGCAGATTTGCGACCGTTGGCTTGCTGATGCCAGCAGGCATCTTGACTTTCTCAAAAAGCTGGCTGCTGCCACTGATCCCTTCCGAGACGATCCTGGCGAGGGCACGGACTGGACTACATTCGATCTCGTAAAGGTCGGGTTGTTGTGGGTGGTGTCAGGTTTGCTGCTTGCGATTGGCATCTTCACACTGTCTCAAATATTGCTTGCTTCGGGCTTGCCCGGGTTTGAGGACCCTTTTCGTCGATATCTATTCAGCTTTGTTCCAGTTGCGGCTGCGTTCGCGCTGAAGAATATCGGTAGCCTTTTGGGGACCGATCAGAATCGGTGCCGCTTTGTCGGTGTTGTTCAGATCACTGGTGTCACGTTTGCAATCGTTTGGTGCTGGTTCTTCGTTTCGAGCTTCGAATCGGGTCCGATGGCATCCGCTGATGAGGTTCTTGAAGCGTTGATGGATGAGTCTCCTCAGGGCAACAACGTGGGCGGTGCCGGTTCGGCCCTGCTCTTTGTTGGTTTGCTTGCTGAGATGTTTCTTGCCGCCGGGTGTTGGCTGGAGATTGAGCGACTGGTGCTTTGCCACCGCCCTGCATCCCGCGTTCGCAATCCGCAACGAGTCGCTGTTGATGATGAAGTCACCCGCTATACAAACCGTATTCAGGAAGTGACCGCGATTGAGTCCCGCTTGAAAGCGAGGATTGCCGCCATTGAACGCGGTCGCGCTGTGTATATTCAACGTGCGATAGACCTGTACCGCCTTCGCTGCCACGGAATTCGGTCCGCAGAACCTGCAGAACTGAAATGTAACGACTAACAGCGCGCCGGGTATCCGCTGACACGCCTGCCGCGATCACACCCTCTTCAGCAAGGAGAAATAGAATGTTGCGATTCCTTATTACTGCTGGCATCTTATTGTGTGCTGCAAGACATGCCGCTGCAGAGCGGCTGATTCTGCTCGGCGTCCCGAGCGAGATGGACTCTGCGACGAGTAAGAATGTGCTCCAGGCAACGCTGAATATCATTCTCAAAGTCGATGAGGGAACTCGTATCCAGGTCTTCGATGCGTTCAAACTCCAGCAAATCGTTGATCTGACCATTCCATTGAATTCGGGGGGAACAAACGCGAAGGTCCGTGTCGTGCGGCTCAAAGCCGAAATCGCTGAGCTCAAACAGTATTTTACTCGCTCTGCTTCGGTGCGATCCGGGAGAGCTGCGCAAATCAAAGTGCCCCAGTTCTTTGAATTGGCCGGGAGTGGGATCAAGTCCACGTCGGGTGACACGACGATTCTGTTGTTTGGCTCGCCGTATTACCGGGACGATCGAGACAGTGGCTTCGTTTTCGGCGAAGGTTTCTACCCATCGGATGGGTTTATCACTGCGACGTCGAAGGAGAGTGTCTTCGGCACTGCAGACAAGAACGAACTGCTCAAGGCAACGACGGTGCATTTCTGCTACATGGGAGATGAATTTGATTCGTCGCTGGAGCACGCTGCCGTGCGGCGCTTTTGGAAATGTTACTGTGACGGGCTGGGAGCGGTACTATCGACATTTGGGCCATCGTCGGACGTGACCGTTGAGCGGTGCCTGAAGATGGTGACCGACAGCGTTTCAAGCGACACAATCAAGTCGGATGAAACAAGGATGGAAATGCGAAAAGTTGGAGTCCAACTTGATCGTGGCCTTGATGCCCCTGCAGTTGAACTTCAGAGCGAGAGTACAGCCGGCAAAGATCCAGGTGCAACTTTGGAGCCACCAGCCGTGCCAGAGGCCATCGATGCAGCCCTGCGTTCAGCACCCAGGCCGACGTCTCGCTCGGTAGTTATTGCGGCAGCCTGGTTGGCCGAGAATGATCCCTCCGCGGCCGACGTCGACTTGTATTTCCGACCTCGTGGCGAAGCGGAGGAGTTGAACTTCAAACTAACAGCAACCCCGGAGGGACGCTACCTGCGAGACATTCGCGAAGCGAACCAGTCACTCAGCAATAACTCCTGGGGGGCATCGTGGGAGGCCGTGGAAATCGAAGAGGCTCAGCTCATGGAGGCCACGTGCTGGCTGAATCTTTACCGCGGTTGCGGTGGGAAAGTCGTGGGTGTCGTCCGGATCGCACAGGGAGAGCTGACCGCTGATGTTCCCTTCAGCTTTCCGGCAGTTGCTGGCGACGAAGCAGCCGGTCGGCTCGACCGTGCCGATAACGAGTGCTGGATCGCAATCCAGCTCGATCAGCTACAGTGGACGCATGTTCGGTGAATGCCTCCACGGATTTTGTCTGAGCGATGGCTTTCGCTGTCCAGGCTCGCTACGTTTTGACAGGCGAAAGCAAAAACCAACCGAACTGGCCGGTACACGTGATACCAGCGTCAAACCAACCGGCGTGCAACGCACCGTGGTGTTGTTCGCCGACGGTAAAATGAGGACTCACTCGGAGAGTTGGGATTCACTGATGTCATCCTTCAGCTTCGGGAAAACGAAATCGCGGTCGATGCGATTGGACTCAACACAAAGGAGCTGTAACCGACAGTGTTGCAACAGGTTGCATCGAATGGCGAATACCTCGAAGCTGCAGATGCGGTTGAACTTAGAGCCCGTTTCGCGGAAGCCTACGAGTCGGTTCATCGACAAATGAAGTGCGCGGCATCACCAGAACACTTTAAGCGACACTGCAGTACGGAGACATTTGGACAGATTTAATTTGCATGACTCCCCCTGCGATTCGTCCTGAAGGGACGGTAGAATCCAGCCTGGGCCAACGGCCCAGGAAATCAGCACCATGATCAGAAACGCCCTGAAAGGGCAGGGGATTCGCGATTCTGTAACCCTTTCAGGGTGCAAACGCCTCGTGAACTTTGACCTGGGGCGGCGTTCGTCGCGGAACCGACTTTACTTGCCCCAAGCTGTATTCCAGAAGCCTTTCAGGCTTACCTGTCTGCGACCGGATTGACAAACCCTCCAAGGTATTCGCCACTGCGCACTTTATTTGTCGTTGAACCTACGAGTCGATGCGACGGCTCTGCTTCAGGGTTGTGTTTGCTGTGGATTGGACGCGCGGCGCGGCAGATCGAGATTTGGCGACTGTGGCAATAGGGAACAACAAAGCAATTATACTCCTCGGGCCCTTTTCACCCAGGGGATGAAACATTTTTTGTCGTGTTCAATTTGCGATAAAGTGAAATCAGTATTGTGTTTACGATTAGCCATTATCATGGCGATGGTTTTTGTTTTCATAAAAGTGAAGTTCAGTCCTGCCAAATTCGTATTCATTCACAGACAGGGGATCCTTGCTCGGCGTTGGAGGCTGCGGTTATGACTGTGTTTCACGCGACAGATCGGTTTCACGCGGCGGCTAAACTGCCCAAAGACATTACCTTCGTCAGTGCCCC
>JBBQSE010000514.1:0-6037 GCA_038214195.1 Planctomycetales bacterium | reverse complement strand
CCGTGGCGTACAGGCTTCTGAAATGATTCGCCAGCTGCTGGATCGTGGCCTGATCCGAATCGGCGGCGAGGACGATTCACTGGGGCGGCCATTTCTGTACGTCACCACTCGCGAATTTCTATCAATGTTTGGACTTTATCGTTTGGAAGACCTTCCCAACTACGCAACGCTCCGTCGTCAAAGGACTTTGCCGGCCATTGCTGAATCGGAAGATGATGACGACAATGAGGAAGACGACGCGGCCGCTTAGTCGATCGGCAGGAATGGAATTCCCTTCGGCGAGTCCGTAAGCCAGGCGGGCCGATTGCCATTGCTCATGCTGAAGGATGCAGATCTGAGGACAGATCTGCCTACGTAGTCCGACCTGTCTCAGGTCGGATTCCTTCGGCAGGGGCCGCTGTCGTGGCATACAAATTGTCACAGGCAGCATCGAACAGGCCGACGAGATTCCACGGCTCAATTGCGGACTTTAGCCATGCGGCAAAAGTCGTCTCGGCGGCGACTCGCTCAGAGTCCAGCACATGACGCGCGATGACAAGTTGCTGCCTCGCTTCACGAAGCACAGTGCGAAATTGGCAATCGTCGGCCCGTAAAAAACTGGCCTGGCCAATTCCGGCATCAGTCGTTTGCTCCATACTCGTCGCGGCGGCAAAGTAGAGCATTCCCCAGAGGCACCAGAGTCGAAACGAAGGGATCGCCTCGTAGCAGCCTTCGACAAGTTCATCAACACAGCGAATCTCATGGATGAGCGATTCAGAATAGCGTTGCAGTGATTGTTGACGCTCGACGGCACCGGCCTTCGACAGAAGTATGTCCGCCAGTCGCGACACGCTGAACAGCGTATGCGCGATACCTGAACTGTGCAGCGGGTCAACAAAACCGACCGTGTTTGTGAGCGCCGCCCAATTGTGGCCCGCCCCCTGCCCTGCCAGCCGCTGGATGCGTTTTGTGCATTGAAGTCCCAACTCCGGTCGCAGGATTTGTGCAGATTCAAATTGATGTGAGAGGAAAGGGCTGATTCGAATTCGCCAGTTCCATTCGTCACTTGACGTCGCAAACGATCGTGAAGTCTGCAAAACGCCGGGGCGTTCATCAATCATGAAACCCGCACTGAGCGAATCGTCATCGAATCTAAGTTGCCACATCCATCCGTCGGGCAGTACCTGATGCACGGCGGCGTCATCACAGTGGTACGGAAATGCTGAAATGTCGATTGAACGATCAAGCAGCAGTTGTTCACAAGATTTCACACCGGAGAAGTGTGCGAAGATCGATCTCGAGTTTGTCTTGAGCAGATTTGTCTGATCCGGGATGTTGAGATATTTGAGCACTCCATTCGACGAACCTGTCGCGTCAATCAGGAACGAAGCTTGAAGACTTATCGCTTGCTGATCAGCTTTTCCATCCAGCCGCCAGCCATCTGCGTCCTCACTTAAGTCATACTGACAATGTTCGAATGTCTCCACGCCGGATGCCTGTGCAAGGCTGAACAAAAACTGATCGACATCGCTCCGCAGCCAGTGTGTGTCGGAATGCTCGTCATTGATGCTTGCCGACACGAGCAGCCGCTGCGCCTCAAAGTTGGTGGGATTGAGTTCTTCGCGTCCTGTCTGATCAAAGTACGTGAAGCCACGTTTTTTTCCGCACAGCAACTCCGGATGTCGGCGCTTCCACGATCCCCAGTGGCAGAGCGGCATTAACTCGGGAAGTCCGTAGCGATCGGCCAGCTGCGCCAGCGTCTGATCGGCGAGCGGCGTGGAGGATTCTCCAATCGCAAATCTCGGATGCTGACTGCGGTCCACCATCGCGACTGATTTTCCCGCCCGCGCAAGGATCAGTGCCAGCAGGCTGCCGCCAAAGCCGGAACCGAGGATCAGGAATTCTGTTTTGATGCTGGGCATGGGTAACTCGTCAGGGAACACATCAGTGCAGTTCGTTCGTCTCAGATTCGACACCAACCGCCTCGGGGACTGTCGTTTTAATCTGAAAGCAGTGAGCGGCAAGGCGCTAGCCGCCGGTTTTTCCAATGTTCTTGCTGCATGACACCGGCGGCTAGCGCCTTGCCGCTCACTAAAACGACAGACCGCTCCCGTCATTGGTGAAGCCGATGGAGTACTGTTCTACACTTGTTGCGACAGATTCATGCGATTGAGCCTGGCAATTTGTTCGTCAGCCGTCGCCGGATCATCTGCGAACTGGCGGGCGTCCCACACGTCGGCAAACACTCGTCCACGATTCCAGGACACGACTTCTCGCATGACCGACTCCAGAGACGATAATTGTGGCGGCGAATAGTCTCCGCGTGTTTCGAGGACTTCCATGATTCCATTTCCGCCGCGGACTGGAATCACAGAGCAACAACTGACGCCGCAGTCGAAGGCGAATCGCACCGATTCGATGGCCCGTTCTATCCCCTGCTCTTCTGTCGTCTGAGGTGGTTTCAACAGGATAAACGCCCGAATGCGAATTTCATCTTCACGGAGCAACTCACACGCTCGTGCAAAATCGTCCGTGGTCATCTGTTTGTTCAGCATCGCCAGCGTTGGCGCGTGCGATGTTTCAAGTCCCAGGGCAATCTCCAGTTGAGTCCCGAGCATCTTCTGAAAATCCCCGCAGCGGTCGTCACACAGGCGGGGATGATTTTCGACGATCACCGTCCGGAAATGCCGCACTCGATCTGCAATGGCTGGCAAATCTGCCGCAGGGATCGCCTTCGCATCGAAGAAATTGCCGCTGTTGTAGAGCTTCACGTGTCTCGCCGGCAACAGTTGCGACAGAGCAAAATCAATCTGTGCTGGAATCGCGCCCAGCGGAACGGTAACGTCCGTCGTGTTTTTCCATAAATCGCACATCAGGCAGTGAAACGGACATTCGCGGTTCGTCAGGAAAATCGTCGAGACCTGTTCGACCATTCCGTCGTGCGAAAATTCCGGCTCATTCAGGAAATGATAGGGATGCCACGGATCGACCTCCTTGCGCGCGCCGCGAGCTGCGAGGATGGACCGATCCGTGATTGAAGTTTCTGAATCCATTGAAGTCCTGAGTCGTCCTTCGAACGATCAAATCAGCCGACATTCTCAATCCGAGCGTCGGCTGTGTGTTTTTAGCGTCGGCACTACACTCCGTCCATGCAATGGTTCGCGCTGAGTCTTCTTTCCGCAGTGTTCCTTGGATTTTACGAAATCGCCAAGAAGGTTTCTGTTCGCAACAACGCCGTGCCGCCAGTTCTGTTCTTCAACGTGCTGACGTCCGCTCTGATCTGGTTGCCGCTGATTTTTTTGTCGCGAGCGACCACGAACATGATTCCGTGGGAGACGTTCAAGGTTGAGACGATCTCATGGACAACGCACGGAATGCTGGCGCTGAAAGCCGTCGTTGCGGGCAGCTCATGGATTTTTGCCTCATTTGCCCTTAAGCATCTGCCAATGTCCATTGCCGCTCCGATCCGCGCCAGCAGTCCGCTGTGGACGATTCTGATAGCCACGTTGTTCATGCACGAACGGCCTGCCCCGATTCAGTGGCTGGGCGTCGCCATCATCCTGGTTGCCTTCTGGGCGTTTTCACTCGCCGGTCGCAAAGAAGGAATTCATTTTCACACCGATCGCTGGGTCGGCTTCATGCTGATCGCCACGCTGCTGGGTTCACTGAGCGCTCTGTACGACAAGTATCTGCTGCAGCAGGCCAATCTGCGTCCTTCAACCGTGCAGGCCTGGTTTTCCATTTACCTGGTCGCCTTCATGATGCCGCTGTTCACGCACTGGTGTCTTCGTCGCCGAAAACTGGAGCCCTTTCAATGGCGCTGGGCGATCCCCACGATTGCCGTTCTGCTGCTGGTGTCTGACTTTCTGTACTTCACCGCGATCGCTGACAAGCAGGCGATGATCTCACTCATTTCGCCTCTCCGCAGAACCTCCGTCATCATCGCGTTTGTCGCTGGAGTGTTGATGTACAACGAAAAAAACTGGCGATTCAAAGCCATGTGCATCGGGGCGCTGCTTGCCGGAGTTTACGTGTTGAGTTTCAAGTGATGGTGAGACTTGGAATCGAGCGGCTTATTGTTGCTTTATCAGCCGGAACGCGCCAGCGTCCGGTTCAGTGAAAACCACGAGCTAGCGCTCTGCGGCTGATTCAGTCACGACCCTTATTGTCCGCTCGATGTTTCGCGGATCTTTGGCCGGGATGAGTTGTCACTGCTTTCTCTTCAGCCTTGAGGGGTGGCAAAGCACCGACGCGCATGAGCAGGAGGAAGATCGGCAGCTGAAGCACGGAAAACAAACCGATAATTGCGAACCCTCCAATTGCTCCTGCAGCACCATACAGCAGAAACAAGATTGGAACGGAAAAGAAGCCGATGATGACAAACCCAATCGCGGCTGTGAGTAATCGACGACGACTGCGGTCTTTCTGATTGAGTGTCATGGGGAGGAAGGGGGCGTTGGTAAGTTCAAGTGGTTCTGTTTGTCAATGCGAGTGGCAGAAGTGCCCGTCCTACGGTAAATTTGTTTCCGCCGCCCACCTCAAACGCGAAGAAAAATCGCGTTCATCGCGTCAAGGGCTCAGCCTTCACGTACAGGTTTGCCGGAGCTTTCGAATAATACTTGAACATCGCCGGACATATCCAGCCTTCCATCGGCGGATCGTCAAGTGCGTAGTAATTGCCGCCGGAATCTCCGCGAAGCCAGGTGAGCTTCTTTTGATGGCCCGGAAACGGCGTTGCTCCAAACAGGAGGCGAAAGCCCTTGTCGGCATTTGGGACGTCCCTGACGAGTACATCAATCATTTCGGGAACGCCGGCGACAAAGGGTTCCCTGACAAGTCCGGCGGAGCTGTCGTCGAAGACCCATGTTCCCTGATACCGGTACGGCGCGATCACCATGATGGCGTTTTCCCGTGGTCCCGGCCGCAATCCAGGAATCAATTCATAGTGCCAGGCAACCGAGCCAGCTGCAGCGATCAGGACAAGCGACACAATGGCGAGTCGCCACATGCTAAATTTCTGGCGCGTGGGGGCTTGATTCTCGTCAGTGCTCATTGTTGCCGCCTTCGTCTGGAATTCCGGAGCTGAGGATTCTCCACACGCAGTCGGCCATCAACTGATGACCGGACTGTGACAGGTGGATTGTGTCCAGTGTTGATTCGTTGCCCGCGATGATTGACAGGAAGATGCGTTTGGGGATGAGCAGCACGTTGCGTCTCGCCGCGATACTCCGCTGCATCCGCCCGTATTCGTGACAGAATGGCGGAAGCGGCAGCTCGAACATGACGATCTGACGATCCGGAGATGCAAGTTCCGCCAGCAACGCATCGAGATCAGCGCCAAACCGGGCAGCTGATGTTGAGCCCAAAACATCGTTGCCGCCAATTTCAACGACAATCACCGGTGAGTCAATCGACTGAGACTTAACACGTTTGAGGGCCGATGCGGCCGTCTCGCCGATGTGCGAGATGTCCTGGACCTGAAGTTGATGTTCGCGGGCGAGGATACTCGGCCATGTTTCTGATTTTTCGTCACCATCGACGCTAGCTGTGACCGAGTCGCCAATAATCGACACCAGCCGGGACTTGGTGGGGTGCAGCGACGGCGTTAGATGATATGGCAGTTCAAAGAGAGCCGCTCCCAGCCAAACGATGCCAACCGCAAACGCAGCCCATCGCCATTTTGCTCTTAACCGCGAAGCAAGCCAGACCAGCGTTACGGCAGCAGCAATCGCATAGTACCAATACGGAATCGCCGTCGAGGAAACAACAACCGCAATCACTCCGATGAGAAACGAAAGGACAGTAATCCGCTTCAGAGCAGCATGCGACTGCATCGACGCCGCAGCGGCCACGATCAGCAGAACGCACCCGGTAAAAAATGCCTGGCCACTGACAATGTGATAAACGAGCCAGTTCATAGAAGGCTCACATGGTGTGTTGGAGAACCGATTGCCGTGCCGCCCGATAGTCGTCGTTAGCGGCCCGAACGAAACGCGAAAACAGGCAGCCCGGCCCTATAGGTAGCAAAGCCCAACAACACAATTTAACGTCAAGTACA
>JBBQSE010000513.1:0-6077 GCA_038214195.1 Planctomycetales bacterium | reverse complement strand
GTTCCGGCATCGGAGTGAGCGAGATCAAGTGGCGAATCCGCGACTGCCGGAACTTCGCTTCGCTCGGTCCGGCCTGCGTTCGTCGATCCGCCACCAATCGCCTTGTAGAAACTGAAACTGCCGACGGTGTCGGCGCAGCGGTCTCCCTGCTGTAGAATCCCTCTTACTGCGGGGCGCGGACTGCTTTCACACATAGCCATTGCGGGCCAGCATGTTCCGCGAGGCAGCTCAAACGGCTGCGTCTCTATCAGGTCTTTGGGAGTATCGCCAGAATGAAACTTCTTACTTCATTCCTAATTCTGATCCCGCTGATCCTGGTGGTGCCGATTGGCAACCCGGACGAAACAAAATCTGAGTCACTGACACCAACTGCCATTCTCGCGCGAGCCGAATTGGATCGTGAAAAAGTTGTGGCCGGACTCGCGCCGTTGTCATTTTTGGTCGGCGGCTGGAAGGGCGTGGCGCAACCAAAACGAGGCTCAAATTCCGGGGCGTGGTCAGAGAAGGCAACTGGTGTCTGGCATTTCGATCACAAGATCCCTCGCCTGGTGCTGCAGCTTGATCCGGGAGAAAAATCGAAGCAACTGTTCTTTGCCACCGCATCGGAATCAGGACAACCAATTTTGGAATTGCGACAACCGAATCAGTCCCCCGTCGCACTGAAAATGACAGAACCGCAGGCGTCGAAAGGGCCCGATTCCGCTGCGAAACACGACACGCCTCAGGATCACTGGATTTTCGAATCCATCGCCGAGCCTGACAAGCCGGGGTATCGATTGACCGTTCGAAAGATCAATGAAATCCGCATGACGATGTTGTTCGAGGAACGTCCGACCTCCGCCGCCGCATTTCGCCGCCAGTATGAAATCGGCATGACGCGAGAAGGCGAGCGACTGGCAAGTGGCAACACGGGCGAACGGCAATGCATCGTCACCGGCGGCCTGGGGACGATTGCCGTCAACCACGCCGGAAAGACATACTACGTCTGCTGCAGCGGCTGTAAGCAGGCTTTCGAAGCAGACCCCGAAGGCACGATCGCGGCGTATCAGGAACGATTGAAGAAGAAGTCAGAATAACCCCTCAATCAAGACCAATCACACACCAGTGCCTTTGTTTTGACGCCACCACTTCGTCGGCAGCCACATACGCGATGAACTCGGATGGCTGACGCTATGCCGCTCGCCTGAAACACGGTTCGCCGGACGCAAAAAAGCCGTCGTTCCTGTCGAACGGCGGCTCTTGTAGTTTTAGGCGGAATGCAGGCGATCAAACGCACGCCCTGCAATCTGAATTCCCGTGATTCAGCTCACGAACGTCTTGCGTTTGAGCGCTGCCAGTCGAGACTTGGTCCGTGAAGCCGCATTTTTATGCAGCAGCTTCTTGGAGGCCGCCTGATCAAGTGCCTTCACAACCAAGCTGAATTCCTTGTCAGCTGCTTCCTGAGTCGGCTTGTCAGCCAGGAACAAGCGGAATTTTTTAAGTCGCGTACGAAGAGCGCCTCTTTGCTGGCGATTGCGATCGCGGCGGACATTGGATCGGCGGAGTGATTTTTCTGCGGACGCTGAATTAGGCATAGCGAAGAATTGTGTCGTAAACGAGTCGAAGTGGCAGGTAAACCGGGAAACACGATCCCGTGTTCCTGCGGATTCAATTTGAGCGGAGCAGAATAGCCGCGATTCCTTAAAATTGCCAGTCTGATCAACAAAATCGGGCCAACGTGGGTACGAAATCACGTCGGCAGATGGACTCGACCGTTCCTCAATTCTCGAAAACCGTCGCTGTCCACCCGAAATTCAGCAGTGGAGGATTATGGTGACGACGACGACACGTTTTTTTTGGCTTTGAGAATATCCGTTCGCAACCTCGCGAAGAAGTCTTTGATCTCGGTCCGCAGATTCGGTGGCAAATTGCCCGTAAGAATCGCCTGTTGCGAAATTGAGCCAATTTCACCCGTCCGCTCCCAGATCTTCAGCACCTGCGGACGACCGCTGGAATCGTCCTGCACAATGACATGAGCCGTCACATAAAGCCCCAGCCGGGTTCCCGAGCGTTCCAGTTTCATCAGAATCAGCAAAGCGGCCTTATCGTTGCTGATCAGACTTTCCTCAATCCCCGCTTTTTCCATGGCGCGTCGCGCTTCGGATCTGACCGCGTTGACCACCGTCTTCTGCGGATCATCAAACGTCAGCGGCAAGAATACGACCACCAGTTTGCGCAGATTCGCCAGCAACTTGTCGCCATGCGGTGTTCCCGATGCATCAACGATCTCATCATCGCCAGACGCGTCTGCGCTGCCATCCATATTTCGCTCGGGAGCCACCAGCGGACTGAGCGGAATGGGTTTGTCTTCCCGTTCTGTCATCGCCTTGCGAATATCTTCACAGGAGATGCCAAAATTGAGTGACTGAACGCCTTCCTCGACCATCGACAGTGTATTGATTGCCACGACTTCGCCGCGTTTTGTGATGAGCGGTCCCCCGCTATTGCCCGGTGATATCGCCGCCGTCGTCTGGACCCACGTTCCATTGTGCCCCTTCAGATCAATCGTCTCTTCAAGCTCCGCCGCGGTCCGAACCGCGCTGACGATCCCTTCCGTGATCGACATATCCAAACCCAGCGGCGCACCAATCGCGACAACAGCGACGCCCCTGCGAGGCTGAATGGGGGACACCGGAATCGCCATGAGCGTACTCTTGCAGCGCGTGGCGTCGAACTTCAAAATCGCGATGTCCTTTTCATGATCCATGAAGAGTATCCCATCGACCTCAATCCGATCCTTGTTTGCAAATTCAACCCACGCTCGACTTGCTCCCGAAATCACATGGTAATTCGTCACAATAATGCCGGACGAATCGATCACGAATCCGCTTCCGTTTCCAGCTCCCTTGCTCTTTGAAACGTTAACGCGAACAACGGAACCTTCCACCCTGGAATACAAATCTTCAATCGTCAAATCTGACGCAGCAACTCCCAGCGAATTGATATCTGGTGCCGAAGCGTTCGGCGAGGATCCGGTCGTGGTCGGTCCTGTTGAGGCGACGCCCGCGCTGTCTGGCTGAACAGGCACTGACGATCCGCCGGACGACACTTTCGCTGGATTTAGAGGGATTTCCGAGGTCGTCTCAGTGCCGCCAAACGTCAGTGACGATGCGACCGTTGATGTCGGTGAGGCTGAGACATCGGGCACGGTTCCGGGGGCGATACCATTCATGAAAGTTGAGTTGCCAGATGCGGTGGAATCTGTCGGCACTGGATTCGACGCAACGGTTCGCGAATTCGCAGCGAAAGAATTCTCCGTGCCGGAGTTCACGTTGGAATTGGGTGACTCTGAGTTGGCCCCGGATGCTCCCTCGGTTCCTTCCTGAACAATGTCTGCACCTGAGCGATCTCCCTGCATCATGTTGAAGACAAGTATGCCAATCACGCCCACGGTGACGACCCCAAGAGCGGCCCCGACAATCAGTTTCCACGGAAGACTGCGGGATTGGTTGTTGCGTGCGGAATCGCGAGATGGTCGAGACGGTCGATTCGGTCGCTCAATCGACTCGTCAAAAACTCCACTCCGACTTCGCCTGGGCTCGGGCGGTCGCTGCGATGCGGCGGGTGCGACTGGACGAGACGGCACCGAAGGATGTGATGCCGCAGATCGAGGCGATGGTGCGGAGGAACGCGGAACCGCCGGACGCCCCGAATTGCTCGAAGGCCCCGGTGTCGGAACCTGAATAGCCCCCTGACAACTTGGACAGCGAATTAGCTTCCCGGCATGCGCATCATCCACTCGAAACTGACCGTTACAGCCAGTACACTCGATGAGAACCGCCATGAGAGGAGCCTTGACAGGGTTGCATTCAGGATCGCACAGGGGGGAGAGTCTACACTCGCGATACGACATCCTCAACAGAATTGATTCAGCGTAAGTTGACTATCTCATCTTGCACGTTCGACGGGCTTTTTCGTAATAGACATAGATTCCCAAGGGCACTTTTCCCTCGGGACCAAATTTCAACACGGCAATTATGAATCGCCGCCCGCAGCGGTATCTGGCAAAAACGTCATGGCTCAGCACATTTTGTTCTTTGATATCGATGGCACGATGCTCAGCACCGGCGGAGCAGGGCAGAGAGCCATGGAATTGGCCCTGACCGAAGAATTTCGCCTCGAATTTCCATTCGAAGGCGTCCTGACCGCCGGTCGAACGGATCGCGGAATTGCCGACGAGATCTTTGCACGGTACGGATTGGTTGATACACCCGCTGAACGCCTGCGATTCATGCAGACGTATCTGCAGCGCCTGCCTGGCGCTTTGGACGCACTGCCCGGCGCTCTGTTGCCTGGCGTTCGGGAACTTCTGGATCAACTGCACTGCACTCCCAATGTGTACCTGAGTCTGCTGACCGGCAACTATGTCGAAGGAGCGTGGATCAAGCTGCGTCACTTTGGGATTGATCACTATTTCGAAACGGGAGGATTCGGCGACGATCACGCTCATCGCGATGACGTCGCGCGACTGGCGGCCGACAACGTGCGAGGATTTCTCAAACGCGATCTGCCGGACGGTTCCACCTGCGTGATTGGCGATACACCTGCCGACATCCGTTGTGCCCGCGCCATCAATGCTCGCGCGGTTGCCGTGGCGACGGGTATGTACTCCTTCGCGGAATTGGAACCACACGTCCCCGATCATCTGTTCGAAGACCTGCGCGACACTGCTCTTGTCGCGCGAAGCCTGCTGGGGTTGTGACGTAAAAGAATGCCTGAACCACGAGAACAACTGTTGGGCCTACTTTCCCCGCCCCATGTTCTCAAACACATGCAGCAGCGAGGGAGGGTCAGCGGGCTCGGTCAGGAAGCACCCCGCGACGATGTCCAGATCGGAATCGCCGTCAATGTCACTCACATCAATCGCAGCATAAATCGGCATTCCACCATCGATCACATGACGCAGAAACTGCCCCGATGCCGTCTGCTCCAGCCAAATAATGGCCTGCAGTTCCCTCGGCTTTTCTGAACGCAATGTTCTCAGAGGCAACAGCGCAGCAGCGACAATGTCCTGATCGCCGTCTCCGTCAAGATCCGCTGCAAGAGCTCGATGCACGCCGGGCAGTGCGGCAATGTGCTGCGGCTCAAATCGCATCTGCCCTTCATTCCGCAACAACCAGATTCCGTGATATGGCTTGATCAGATACGAATCAAATGTGTCGCCCACCGTATACAGAATGTCCATGTCACCATCGTCATCGAAGTCCGTGAGCTGAATGCCGCTGGAACCCCACGACGGATCGGGCGCTGAGTAAAGCCGCACCTTTTCAAACCCCGACTCTCGATTCAGGAACGCCTCGATGACTTCGTGTTCCTGACTGATCAAAGCGATGAAGTCCAAACGTCCGTCACCGTCCAGATCCGTAACCGGGACGTGAATCCCGCCCGCTCGTGAATCCAGTCGAAGATCACGAAACGTCCGCTCACCGTTGGCACTCACGTCATTGTACAGGACGTGAATTCCGCCCGTCTTACGCCAGCCGAACTCCGCCACGACAAGGTCCGCGTCACCGTCGAGATCAAAGTCTCCCGACTGCACATCGGCGACTCGACCCACGGAACTCAGGATGACACGCGGCTCCTGATCACCTTCGCCACCATCCGGAAGCCAGAGCACCCGGCCTTTGTCGTGATCCTCGGGAAGAAAGCTGCCCAGGTCGGCAACCACCAGATCCGCGATGCCATTTTGATCCAGGTCGGCGTCACAAGTACCCGCCGGATTTGATCCCATCCGCAAAATCTTTGAGGCTGCCGGAGCAGCAGTATCGCAATTCACGACCACTCCGCGCCGCATGTCACTCACAAAAAATCGCGAGGCCGATGAGGTTCGATGAATCGCCGATACGGCGGCGGGATCGGGAGATTCCAGCGGCACGTCCACGGATCGCTTCGCAAATCTCAGCGGCGAATCCGGCGATTCCATTTGGTCAGCCGCCGCCAGTTGTTCGGGAGCCCGCTGCTGATACCAGGAGACGACCGCAGCCTGACCAGGTGCCGTCAGATCCTTTCTGCCGGAGTCGTAATAGAAATTGAAGCCG
>JBBQSE010000512.1:0-6094 GCA_038214195.1 Planctomycetales bacterium | reverse complement strand
GCGACGATCATAATTCTGGCAATTGTCCAATTGCTGCTCCGAGGAGTTGCAGTTCCGCATTGCCACGCGCATGAGAGTTTGCCTTCTGCTGCAGACCACGCCGAACGTCCTCACATTCATGTGACGGGCCATTCGCATTCTTCTGATCGCAATTCTGTCAAGCACGGCCATCCACACCACCATGACAAACACAACGAATTGCCGGTCCAGAACGTCCCCGTGTCGGATCATGAAGAGAGTGCATTCTACGTTGGTTGTGATGTACTGACATCCGCCGTTGAACGGGTCGAATTGCCTGCTGCTGACGGCAATTCAGTGCTCGATTCAGATTTCGATCGCGTGGCAGATTCGGTCCTCCCGCAGACGGTCGCGTACAGTGAAACCTGGGTGCCAGAAGGCAGCCTTTTTGCGCCATTGATGGTTTTGCCGCACATGCTGCGCCTGTAAAACGGCAGATAACACTCGTTTCGTCCTCGCTGCGGTCAATGGCCTCATCTTGCAGGACGATTTCCAATTTCGAGTGCAGCCATAGTGCCCGCGTAATGTCGGCATTTGCTTTGGCTGACTATTCTGGCTCCAGCGACTCTGGTGATCTATGTCTCGTCTGCCCCGTTTGCTTCGATGGGTCGTGTTGTTTCTTGTGTTCGTTGCCGTTGGTGGGATTGGATTCCAATACCAGGATCGCTTGAAAGCAGTATTTCGCGTATCAGCACCAATAGCCTCTGCTGAGAAGGGCGCTCCGCCGCCGATTCAGGAGCCAAAGGTGCTGAAGCTGAGTCCGCAGGCTCGCCAGAATTTGAAACTGGTTTCGCAGCCAGTCAGGCCGCAGTCGTTCTGGCGCAAGATCCTAGTTCCGGGAGAAGTCGTCGATCGCCCCGGGTTGTCTGATCGGGGAGTCACCTCGCCTGCCGTTGGAGTTGTGACTCAGGTCCACGCATTTCCCGGCGACACTGTTCGACCGGGTGACCGACTCTTTTCGCTGCGACTGATTAGTGAATACTTGCAGAATACGCAGTCGGAATTGTTCCGAGCCATACGCGAAACAGAGTTGATTAACGAGCAACGCGAGCGGATCGGTCCGCTTGCAGCAAGCGGTGGAGTGTCGCAGGCAAGGCTGATTGAACTTGATCAGCAATTCAAAAGGCAACAAGCGGCGATTGACGGGTATCGTCAGGATTTGCTGACGCGGGGACTCAATCCTGAACAGATTGGGGAGATTCAGGAGGGGCGGTTTATCGCCTCGATTGATGTCGTCGCTCCTCCAGCTCTGTCGGTTCAGTCATTGACGCAGACGCTATCATCGCCTCCGAAGACGTCCGATGAAACTGCGTCACCAAACGAAGAGGCATCAGATTCAATTGCCTATGAAGTTCAGGATCTGCAGGTCGATCTCGGAACCCAGGTGCAGGCGGGGCAATTACTATCTGTCCTGGCAAATCATAGTTCACTCTATATCGCAGGGCATGCCTTCAAACGAGAAGCCACGTATTTGGAGCAGGCGGCTCAGCAGGGATGGCCGATTGAGATGGAGTTTGCCGAAGACGATGCATCCCACTGGCCGACGCTCGATCAGACATTTCGGATCAGGCATCTGTCGAATTCCATTGACTCGGCCAGTCGCACTTTTGACTTCTTCACTCCCCTGACAAATCAGTCCCGATCGTATGTTCAGGATGACAAGACGTTCGTCGTCTGGCGATTCCGGCCAGGGCAGCGAGTCCGACTGCATGTGCCCGTTGAGGAACTTAAGGACGTCATTGTGGTGCCAGCGGCCGCCGTGGTTCGTGAAGGTCCGGAAGCGTATGTCTTCCAGCAGAATGGAGACTTGTTCAATCGCTTGCCAGTGCATGTTCTGCATGAAGAACGCCTGGAGATTGTGCTTGCGAACGACGGCAGCGTGAAGCCCGGACTTTATCTCGCACAAAGTGCTGCGGCGTCACTTAATCGTGTCATGAAAGCTCAGGCCGCGAGCGGAATTCGTGCTGACGTTCACGTTCATGCCGACGGAACCGTGCATGCTGCGCATTGATTTTCGATTGGCGATTTTTGATTTTCGATTGAGGCAAAAGCGGGTGCGAGATGAATGAAGATGATTTGAAGCGAAGGACGAAGGATTTTGCGTTGCGCGTGATGCGATTAGTCGGGGCGCTTCCGGAAACACAAGCTGGGCGAGTTATCGGCAATCAGTTGATTCGCTCAGCAACGTCCGTCGGGGCCAATTACCGTGCGGCTTGTCGGGGACGATCGAAGGCCGAGTTTGTAGCGAAGCTTGGAATCGTGATCGAGGAGGCGGACGAGTGCGGCTACTGGATGGAACTGATCATCGACGCGGAATTACTCAAGAAGCCGCTCGTCGAATCACTTCTCACTGAGGCCAACGAACTCACCGCCATCATGGTCGCATCGCAAAAAACCGCTCAGTCAGCAATCAAGAATTCATCGAAGCGGGATCCATGACACCTTGCTGTTCTCGTCCTTCAAATCCAAAATCAAAAATCGCCAATCAAAAATGCTAAACTCCATAATTCTCTTTGCACTTCGCTACCGCATGTTGGTGCTGATCATCAGCATCGCCATGATGGTCTATGGGTCGTATCTTGCGACGCAAATGCCGATTGACGTGTTTCCGGACCTCGACAGGCCACGAGTCATCATCATTACGGAATGCCCTGGACTGGCGACGGAGGAAGTCGAGACACTTGTCACTCAGCCGATTGAGATTGCCCTGCTGGGGGCTAGCGGCGTTCAGGCCGTGCGCAGTCAGTCAACGGCCGGTTTGAATGTGATCTATATCGAATTCGACTGGAACACCGAGATTCGCGCAGCCCGCCAAACCGTTCAGGAACGCCTGACAACTCTGGGCAGCGTTTTGCCCGAAGGCATCCTTCCGCAAATGACTCCCCCTGCGTCGATCATGGGGCAGATCGTTGTGGCAGGACTCTACCGCCAACAAGGCCCGCGTGGTGGTGATCTGTTTCCCATTGAACGAACGGAGCTGATGGCAGAGCTTGTGGCCAGCGAATCCACAGGCAAACAGGTTCAGGTCTGGCGTCCATTGGACCGACATCGCGTGTCGACATGGGAGCCGGTCGCAGTGGAGAAGCTGGAATGGCACGTCCCGGAGCGTCACGACGACTTGAATACGACCGAGACCGATCGCCGAGCCAACATCACCATCAGCGGGAAACCTTACGACGTCGAATTCCCTACAGCGGCCAATCGCCAGATGGCCCTGCGGACCACCGCCGACTGGATCGTCCGTCCACGCATCCTGAAAGTCACGGGTGTCGCGGAAGTATTTCTGCTGGGTGGCGACAAGAAGCAATACCAGGTATTGATTGATCCAACGGCGCTGCTGGAATACGGAATCACTTTACAAGAGGTTGAACAGGCTCTCAAAGAGAGCAACATCAATACCAGCGGTGGATTTGCTGTACAGGGTGAATCAGAGCGGCCGATTCGAATCCTGGGACGGCTGGGTCCGGACGTTCGCCGAGTTCTGAGCGACCTGCGTCAGGTGCCGATCAAGGTTCATGAGGATCGATCGATTCTGCTCGGACAAGTAGCTCAAATCGTCGAGGGGGGACAATTCAAACGTGGTGATGGAAGCGTCAATGGCCTGCCAGGCGTTGTTTTCACGGTTGTGAAGCAACCCCATGTGGATACTCGATCGTTGACGGATAGCCTGGCGCAAGCCTTTCAGGAAGCCGAAGCGTCCCTGCCTGCTGATATCGTGATCAATTCCGAACTGTTTCGACTGAAGAACTTCATTGATCGTGGCATTTTCAATGTCGGTGAGGCACTGGTTATTGGAGCCGTGCTGGTCGTCATCATCCTGTTTCTGTTTCTGCTCAACTTTCGAACCACGTTCATCACACTCACTGCGATTCCATTGTCTCTCGTGATTACCTCGCTCGTGTTTCGACTTTGGGGCATGGTCACGGGCACCCATCTTTCCATCAACGTAATGACACTGGGAGGCATCGCCGTTGCGATGGGCGAACTGGTCGATGATGCCATTGTGGACGTCGAAAATATCTTTCGGCGGCTGAGGAATTGGCGAATGGCGATTGATGATTGTCGATTGAACGGAGATGCCGCTTCAGAACAATCGAAAATCGAGAGTCGAAAATCGGCAATGACTGTGGTCTACGAAGCCAGTATAGAAATTCGTAGCGCCATCGTGTTCGGAACGGCTGTGGTGATTCTCGTCTTCCTGCCCCTGTTTGCTCTCTCAGGAGTTGAAGGACGGTTATTTGCGCCGCTGGGAGTGGCCTATATTGTTTCGATCCTTGCTTCGCTGGTGGTGTCCCTCACAGTCACGCCTGTCTTGTCGTTTTACCTGTTGCCACAATCTCGCGCGGCACATGCTGAACACGACGGCCTGCTGCTGCGGGGATTCAAATGGGCTGCTGGCTATCTCATTCGGTTCAGCATCGCTCATCCACTGTTACTCATGGCGATCACATGGTTGACAGTCGCATACGCAGGCTGGGAACTCTCACAACTTGGCCGCAACTTTCTGCCGCAGTTTGATGAAGGCAGCGTCCAGATCAATTTGACATTGCCACCGGGGTCCTCCCTGGATGCATCCAATCAGGTTTCGGGTGTCATTGACCAGAAGCTGCGGCAGATGCAAAAGTCGGAACAAAACCCCAACGGGTCCATTCTCAACTTTGTGCGACGGACCGGCCGAGCGGAAATGGATGAGCATGCATCACCGGTCAACACGGGCGAATACATTCTCAGCATGAATCCGGACATCCGTGGTCAGCGTGAAGCGATTCTGAAGAAATTGCTGGACGAGTTGGGTGAAGAAGCGCCGGGCGTTGATATTGAAGTGGAGCAACCTCTGGCGCACTTAATCAGTCACATGGTTTCCGGAGTCTATGCGCAGATCGCCATCAAGATTCACGGCGACGATCTGGACACGCTGCAACAACTCTCAGAACAGGTGAAGAATACTCTGCAGTCCGTACCGGGTGTGACTCCGCCAATCGTGGAACCCATTCGCCAGACCGAAGAATTGCATATCCAATTGCGGTCTGATGACCTCGCGTTTTATGGAATCACACGTGCGTATGTGGCTCAGATTCTTCAAACCGCGCTGCAGGGCGAGGTTGTGTCGCAGGTGCTGGAGGGTCAACGGCGATTCGACCTGTTGGTGCGACTGGAAGAAAACTACCGAACCGACTATGCCAATCTCGGACGACTGCGGATTGACCTGCCAAACGACCGCGGGCAAATTGAACTGCGTGAACTGGCAGACATCGGTGAAGGTAGCGGCCCGAATTCGATCAACCGGGAAAACGCTCGCCGTCGCATCGTGATTCGCTGCAACACTCAGGACAGAGACCTGGCGAGTGCGGTGGCCGAGATTCAGCAGCGTGTCAACAGCCAGGTTGTTCTGCCAGAAGGATATTTTGTCGAATATGGTGGCCAGTTTGAAAGCCAGCAGAGTGCGACTCGAACGATCAGTGTCCTTGCCGGAGTTTCAGTTGTCGGCATGTTCGTGGTGTTAATGATTCTGTTTCCGTCGGTTCGAGTGGTCTTGCAGATACTCAACGCCTTGCCGACCGCGTTTATTGGAGGAGTGATGGCTCTGGTATTGACCGGGCAGTCATTGACCGTTGCCAGTCTCGTCGGGTTTATTTCGCTCGGCGGGATTGCCGTGCGAAACGGAATTCTGCTCGTGACGCACTATTTCCATCTGATGAAGGAGGAAGGTGAAGACTTTACGCAGGAGATGGTGGTGCGTGGAAGTCTGGAGCGATTGGCACCTGTATTGATGACGGCCTTGACAGCCGGGATCGGACTCGTGCCGCTCGTTCTGGGCGGTCAGGAACCGGGCCGTGAGATTCTGTATCCTGTGGCGACAGTGATTCTGGGTGGCCTGGTGACATCGACATTCTGTGAGTTCCTGATTCATCCAGGCTTGTTCTGGAAATTCAGTGGGCAGGATGCGGTGCGATTGACGAGTGATGATTCTCAAATTGCCGATTTTTGATTGCCGATTGCCGATTGTTTCCAAATCGGCAATCAAAAATGTTTTAACCCTGTTCAATTAAAGGAGAACTCTGATGAAGAAACTTAC
>JBBQSE010000511.1:0-6112 GCA_038214195.1 Planctomycetales bacterium | reverse complement strand
ATTCAGCGAGAGAATCCGGATGACGACAAGACGCACATGGAATACGATCTGACAGGAAACAATGTCCTCATTTGCAAACCGTTCTGGTACTTTGGAGATCACCCAGAGGCAAGCACTTTAAGGTGCAAAACACTTTAAGGTGACATGAACCGTTTCCGTGAGAATTGACGGAATCGGTTCCTGACACCTTTTTGCTCTCCCGGTTCCTGACACCTTTTTGCTCTCCACCTTTTTGCTCTCCGTTTTATGAGTACGATGCACGCCTGGACAAAGTCATTGCGATGCAGTTCACTGGCAACTCGCCGGGAGTATACACTTACAACCCGCAAACGAACTCCTGGGAGGCTCCTCTTCCCTTTCCAGCGGACGCCCCCAAATTCGACTTTGCCGCCAACACATGCTTCGATCCCGAATTGAACGCCTACTTCCTGCATGTTGCTGGCGACAGCTACGACGATGGTGTCGTTTGGGCCTATCGGTTTGCGAATTGACCGCACGATGTACGATACGATGCGCCGACCGGAGAAACCGATGTTACGGACAATAGGAATCGTTACCATTCTTTGGTTTGGGTCGCTGGCCGTGGCCCAGCGGCCAGCGGGCCGGGAACATGTCAATTCGCTTGGCATGAAGCTGGTGCGAATTGAACCGGGGGAATTCCTGATGGGCCAGGGCGACGGCCCACCCAAAACTCGCCAGGAGTGGGACCATCGCGATTGGGACGAATCGCCGGCCCATAAGGTGAAGATCACCGGCCTGTTTTACCTTGGCGTCAACGAAGTCACCAACGCCCAATACGAGCAGTTTGACCCCGAGCACAAGGCATTACGAGGCTTACACGGAATCAGCGCGGCGGATGACGAGCCGGTCGTGATGGTCAGCTGGCAACAGGCCGTTGATTTTTGCGACTGGCTCTGTAAAAAGGAAAACGCCCCGTACCGGCTCCCGACTGAGGCGGAATGGGAATACGCCTGTCGCGCCGAAACGACAGCACTTTACAACACGGGCGACACGCTTTCTTCCAGGCAAGCAAACTTCGGTCAATCACCCGACGGCAATCGACGTGACAAGGCGATCAGCGTCGGCAGCTACCCTCCCAACGTCTGGGGGCTCTGCGACATGCACGGCAACGTGGCCGAGTGGTGCCTCGATTGGTATGGCCCATACCAATCGGGAAACCAGACTGACCCGGTTGGCGTGGCCGATGGTTGGGCGCGCGTGACGCGCGGTTGGAGCTACCTGGCAGCATCGCACGACTTGGGGGCGGTGCGCTATTGCCGTTCAGCGAACCGTTCGGGACAGCTTCCCGAAGATGCCAATCGAGTGACGGGCTTTCGCGTCTCGCTGGGCGAACTGCCGAAGACAAAGCCGCTGCCCGTCGCCGCAGTTCCACGCCATCAACAGAACGTAGAACAAAAAGAAGCGACGACCGCCGACCAAAATCCTGACGAACCTTATTTTGAGGATATCACGCACGGCCTGAGCGTGTCACAGGAATTGTGGGGTCCGATTTACGGTGCATGGAATCATTTTTCCGCGATCATTGCTTGTCCCAACGGCGATGTGCTGGCGGTTTGGTACACCTGCACACAGGAAGAAGGCCGCGAGTGTGCTCAGGCGGCATCGCGGCTGCGCGTCGGACATGAAAAGTGGGACGAACCGTCGTGGTGTTTCGGTGTGCCCGATTGCAACACGCACGCCCCGGTGCTCCTCTCCGATGGCCAGCGGATCTATCATTTTTTCACACAGTCATTTAATGGCTGGGACGATGCGGCCGACTGCCTGCGGACTTCCGACGACAACGGAGCCAGCTGGTCGAAGCCGCGGATCATTCTGACGCGAGAAGACCCGCGGCGAATGAGCCAGCCGTGCTCGGCGTTCGTGGCCAGGGACGGCACACTGGTGCTGGCCGTGGATGGTGACTTCGGCCACCGTGACACACGTGTAATGATCAGCGACGATCGCGGGCAGACCTGGAATGTGGCGGAAGGCGATCTTCGCAAGGCTGCTGGCGATTACGCCATCCATCCCGCCGTGGTGCAGCGCGGCGACGGCTCTTTTCTGGCTTTCCTGCGCGGGCCTAACCCAATGTCGGCGTTTGTTTCGCGCGACGAGGGGAATTCCTGGCAGCCCCAGGCGACACCATTCCCTGGCATCTCGGTCGGACAAAAGGCGGCAGCGCTCAAGCTGGCCAGCGGTGCGTTGCTGCTGTGCAGTTTCGATAACAAAAAGCAATTGACGGACGGCGGAACATTTGCGGCGCTGTCCATGGACGATGGCAAGACGTGGACTCACCTGCGTCAGATCAATGGCCCCATCGGCTACCTCTCGGTGGCGCAGGGCAAGAACGGCTTGATCTATTTGCTGGGACCGAACGGCAGCAGCATTCGCTGCGCAGCATTCAACGAAGCTTGGCTTAGGCAAGGGGCCGCAGTCAGGAAGTAGCAAAGACCTACGCAAACGCAAAGGCTCGTTCATGACACTCGTAACATTTCAACGCAGCTTCCCACTGGCGATGATGATGACGCTGATCGCGATCGTCACCCTCTCAGCCGAAGACACTCCGCAGCCGTTCCGCATTCCCCGAGTAAATCTTGCGCAGCAAATTATCTGGGACTCGACGTGCAAAGGGGAAAACGAGTTTTTACTCGGCTTCGGCGGCCAGGATCAAATTGCCGATGAAACATCTCGGACCCGCGTCCAGGTTGAGGGTGTGTGGCAATCGCTTAGCGATGAGCTGCGGCGAAACAATCCATTGCAAAACCAGCACGAAGTGGGCATGGATTTGGTAAAGCAAGTCCGCCAGGTCGCTGCCCTGCGGCGGGCCGGATTTTTCAGCGGGCGAATCGATAAAAGTCGGCTCGACGAGTTGATTGCGCAACTGCGAAAATTCGCTGCCGACTGTGACTCGCTGACACATGGTCTTGGCGAGCAACAAGATTCTTTGGCGGACTATTCTCAGGGACAATCCAAGTACGCGGTCGCGATCCTGCGTCAAACTTCCGTCCTGGCCAAACAACTCTTGTCACGCGAAGCCCACGAGCAAATTTCTTCTGAAGCCAGTGCGTTTGATACCCGCATTTTACGCGCCGTAGAACAGGCCGCCGAAGCACTGGATTCTGAACCACCGCCGCGATACCTCAGCCCACTGGTTTATGATTCCCGCTCGAATCGTTTCGTCTTGTTTGGTGGCGATCACGGCGATTACCTGACGAACGACCTCTGGCTGTTCGATCCCGCACGCAAGGCTTGGGAGCAGCGGCATCCCGTTGCTGCACCAGCGCCCCGCGGAGGACACCACTTGTCCTGTCAGGGCGACGGCAAAGTCAATCTCGTTGGCGGTTATCGATACATGTCCAGCATGTCGTACTGCGGTGAACAATACGCGCAGATCAGCGACGGGGAATGGACCTACGACATAGCCGCCAACGCCTGGACCGGAAAAGGCGAGCTGGTTTCACCCGCAACTCGCGTCTATCGCACGGACGAATTCGATCCCGCGTTCTACATGCAGGGGCCGACTCCAGATCCAGTGGCCACTGAAAATGAACGATCAGACATCCCGGCCAATTTCTGGGTCCCGCAGCCACCGCCGCAACAACCTCAGATGGTCCGCACGTGGGGACACGCCGTCCTCGATCCCAACCACGATCAGATCCTCGTCTTTGGCGGCGGGCACTCGGCCCATGGCGGCAGCGACGTGCTGCACTACCATCTCGCGACCAACCGCTGGGAACTGCCGTTCCCCGTCGAATTCCCGTTGGGGCAAACCTATTCCAACACCGAGTACCCCGAAGGTTTCAATCTCAATCGCCGGCCCTGGGTGACCGGCCACACGTACCAAGGCTACCACTTCGATCCACGCTCGAAGCGAATGTATTTCGTCGGCCGCGCGCGCAACACCTATGTGTACGATCCGGCGATGGGGGACTGGACGGGCCGCATTCCCAAACCGGAAGCGATGGTCTATGGCGACTGCTTCTATACTCTGCCGCTGGTGTCGACGCCGAGAGGCTTAGTCTGCTGGACTGGGCGCGGTGACATTTTCAGGCTCGATACCGCTCGGCAACAGTGGCAACAGGTCCAAATATCCGGTGCGGCTTTGCCGGTCGCGGAAGTGGATTCATCGACGTTTGTGTACGACTCAAAACGCGATCGGCTGTTGATATTTCGCGCCGAATATGACCGGAAGTACGAGGGCCAGGTACATGCTCTCGACCTGCAGACGGGTACTGCGGAAATGCTCTCGCCGCCAAATGCCAAAGCGCTGGCCGCCCTGGGCATGAAGGAAATCTCTCGCGCAGTGTATGATCCCCAGCACGACCTGGTGCTATTCGCCTCGCTATTGCCGGGTGAAATAAGCAACATTCCTCCGACCCTGGCCTACGATTGCGCGACGAATCAATGGGTGTCGCTGAAGATCGGTTACAACGTTAACGACGATGGCACGCCGGTTCATCCATATGGCCCGGGACATTCCTGCGGATTGATGTACGACGCTGCACGCCGATTGCTGTGGGGCATCGACACACACAAACTCCGCGTCTTCGCTCTCCGCCTGGAGCCGAAAGATGCTGTGTTGAAGGTTCTCGAATAGCCAGGTCCACTACGATCCTCGCCCATCTCAGCAGCACTTCGGCTTCTGTCTCGACTTTACTGCCGTTTGGGCACCAGTTTCGAGGCAAACGCGGATCGTCCGGGATTGCCAGCCTTGTAATGAGCATGCCAACGCCTCGTGTGCATCATGCTGGCAAGCGATTCGTTGCTTCCTGAAGCTCGCACGGCGATTGATCACATGGCTGAGTTCATACGTTCTCGACTGTGACGCTCCATGCGACAAGCTGGACGCGACTCCGGAAGCAGGCTTGCGACTGGATGTACGTGAGAGTGCGATCGACAAGGCCGAATCCGGCAAAGCGGCGATTGTGCCGGGCAAACCGGAGCTCAGAGCGAATTAATGCGGCGGATTACTTCTGAGGGCGGCGTTATTCGCATGCCACCCGCTGACTTTCCGAAGCCACTGACAGATCAACAAACTGAAACACTGCGGACCTGGAACGCAATGCTCCGGAGGCTCCCGCCTCCTCTAAAAACCCGGGAGGCAGGAGCCTCCAAAGCAGTGTGTTCCGAGGCTGGAGCCTCGGAACAAGAGCATCATTCTTGGCCGCGAGCAGCACAACGGTTACCGTTACTCCGCCGCATTCGCCAACGTCTGAATCTCTTCCATCGACAGCGCGCCCTGATAAATTCTGACGTCGGCCATTCGCCCATAAAAATGGTCCTGAGCACCAAAGCCGATCTTCAGAGGTTGCTGGCTGGAAAGGTTGAATTCACTGGCGGCGAAAGTCGCAGACGTGGCGACTGATTTTCCGTCCACGTACAACTTCAGTCGATCGGTGTCTCGCACAGCGGCGATGTGGTGCCAGCCATCGGGAAATGAAGTGTCCGCCGTTACGTTGCGGCCCACTTCCATGGACAGAACTTTTCCGGAGGGAAGAGTGCCCACAAACAGGCGTCCCTGAAACACGGCCATCGACCACGCTCGTCACCCAATTTGCCGGCATCCCGCCATTCTGTTCCTCCAAGATAGCGAAACACATGCGCCTCAGGCCATTCGCTGACAAACAGACCGCCATCGTGAACGGCAAATCCGTACGTCTGAGTGGCGTTGGGAATCTGGCCCACAAGGCTCCACGTTTTGCCATCAAAACGGAAGACAGATCCTTCGTCATAACACGTGGCATACAATGCACCGTTGAAGACGGTCATCGCTTCAACTCGCTTGCCATCGGGCGTTTCGCAGGCCACCCAGCGTTCACCACCATCGTAGCGAAAGAAGCCCGCGGGCTTGTACAACGAACCGGCATAAAAGTGACCATCAAATTCAATCAAACTGGAAACAGCCTCGGTTTCCGGAGACAACGTGCCGCACGATATCCACTGATCGTCTGCACCAAGTCGAAACACTTTGCCGCCGAAGTTTTCGTTTGTCGATTCTGACAGCGACGAACCCGCCAGACGATACTTGCCCGACGCCACAAATAGCGAACCATCAAAAACTGCCATCGCAGAAATGGAGTTGGCTTTGTCGGGCGAGCCCAGATCCGTCCAA
>JBBQSE010000510.1:0-6112 GCA_038214195.1 Planctomycetales bacterium | reverse complement strand
TTCACCTGGTTGGCCTTCCACTGGTTGGCCTTCGCCGGGTAGTCCGTCACCCGGTTGACCTTCACCTGGTTGACCTTCACCTGGTTGGCCTTCGCTTGGCTGGCCTTCGCTTGGCTGGCCTTCGCTTGGCTGGCCTTCGCTTGGCTGGGACGCCTCTTGCTGCATTGCTTCCGACGCCTTTTTCAAACTCTGAAGCGCGTCGTTGACGCTTTCTCCGACTTCAGACGGAATCATCGCGTTGGGATCACGATGTCCCTGAGCTGATTGCTGAGCCAGCTGTGCGGCGCGATTCAGATGTCCGGCGGCTTCCTGAGCTTTCTGACCAGCCTGCTGCAATTGCGTTTCATCAAGTTGCCCTGAAGCCTGATCCCCAGCCTGAGCACCCTCGCGCGCCGCCTGGGCGGCTTCCTGCGCTGGCCGTGCCTGATTCTCCAGCCCCAATTGCGGAAGATTCAGTCGCTCGGCCAATTCTTCGAGCGGAGTCGGTAACCGTTCTGCTTCGTCAGCCACATCGCGCTGCGTCACCTGCTGCGCTGCAACCTGGGCTTTGTCGTTGTCCTGCAACTGCCGGACAACTTCGGCCATTCGATTGAAGCCATCACGCTGTTGCTCAAGCTGTGCCTTGCGATCCTGCTGTTCCTGACCGTTGAGCTGTTCGGCCGCCTGACCGGACTCATTGGCGGAATTCTTCATACGCTCGGCTGACTTACCAAACTGTCCAGCCTGAGCCTGTCGCACGGCCTCGTCCGCGTGATCGGCCGCCTGCTGCGATTGTTGTTTCGCACTATTGTTCGCCCCCGGGTCTGCCTTGACGGATTCCGCTGTTTCGTGGGCAGCTTCGACAATCTGGCCAAGCTCACTCAACAGATTCTTACCAACATCCGGTGCTGGCTGATCACCCTTTGGCAACTGTTCAGATTTTTGTGCCGCAGGGCCATCAGGTTTGTCTCCCGCACGTGCGTCAGCCGCCGCTTGCTTTGGCTTCGCACCAAGTTCACCCGCCATCTCGGCGATCTTGTTCTCAATCTGTTCCAGTTGCTTATTTAGCGCAGCGGCCTTTTCCGCCAGTGCCTGACGCTGCTCATTTTGTTTGGTTTGGTCTTGCTTTGCGTTTTCATCCGAAGCGGGTGCGTTGGGATCAGCGTCGGGCGTTGCTGCTGGTTTCTCCAGGTTCTTTGCGACTTCCGCAAGTTGCTCCTGAGCCTTCTCAATTCCATCCTGCGGCGTGGCCAGATTGCCCTGTCGCAGGTCACGAATCGCTTCGTCAAGTGGCTGGACTTCGGGACGCCGGACGTCCGGAGCCTGCTGCTGAATCTGATCGCCAAGTTGATTGGCTTCGTTGCGGGCCTGCTGCAATTCGTCGGCCAGCTGTTGAGCATCACGGGCGGCATCACGGGCCTCTTCGTTGACGGCTTCAGCAAGCTGCTGCTGTTGCTGAGCAAGCCGCTGCACCTGTTCGGCAAGTTCGGCGGCTCGGTCCAGTTGAGCTTCGCGCGCCGCCTGGAGCAGTTCCTGCTTGCGCTGCAGCAGGCTGTCCAGATCTTCCGACAACTTTTGTTGTTCCTGTTGAAGCTGCTGTTGTTGCTGGTCAAGCTGCTTCTGAAGATCTTCCGGAGACTGACCTTCCTCCGGTTGTGGATTCTGACGCTGCTCCTTGAGCTTTTGCGAATCATGGGCCAGTTGCTGGGCTTCCAGAGCCAGTCGATTCAGTTCGGCAAGTTCCTGTTCCAGCTTCGCCGCTTTTTCAATGTCATCCGTCGCGCGATGCAACTCTTCGCGGACGCGGTTCAAGTCATTGACAGACTCCTGAATATTCTGACGCGCCGGGTCGCGATCAGCTGCGGCGGCTGCGTCCAGCTTCTTCGGGATGTCCTGGCGAACCTGCTGAGCCAGTTCAGTCAGTTTCTCGGCCTGCTTCTTCATCAAAGGATGGTCGGCAGCCTGTTCGGCGAGTTTTTGCAGATCGCGTCCCTGAGTCTGTTCCTTTTCACTCAACGCCCGAACATCCTGCTGCACTTCATCGTTCCATTTTTGTGCCGCCTCATTATTGAGTTCATTACCTTTGCTGGCATCCTGCTGCAGCTGCTCTTCCAGCTTTCGCAGCGCCTCGACAAGCTGCTTGTCTGCTTCACGCAGAGCCTGTTGCCCGATCGCTTCGGCCTCATCCGAGATCCGAACGGTCCACGGTCCCTGCCAGACAACCTGCGGCCCCGGCACCGGGCGTTCGTCAGCAGCTTTGACTTTGAATGTTAAGGTGTCACCGTTCCGAACATCCAGAGTCTTCAGATCGATCTGGAAATCGTGCGAAACCTGCACCGCGCCTCGATTAAATCCGACGGCAGGCTCGATCCGCATCGCATCCGAGTTCTTGCGGAAATGAACTTCCAATTCGCCGACGCCGATATCATCAACCACCTTGCAGTTCAACGGCAGGACATCATTCGGTCGCAGTTCCAGACCGTCATTAATGCCAGAGACAGTCAGCTTCGGAGGTGTATCGGTTGTGACAATCAGACGCCGCACCGTCTCATTCAGATTCGTCAGCCCCAGGGCGTCTTCGACTCGAAATTCAAACTGTCCGCTGCCCATCGCCTCAAACTGAAACTGTGCCAACAGTCCATCCGGGGACAAGACAGCGGGCAACGTTGGTGGCTCAACTTCCAGAGCATCCGCCACCGAAATGGGAGTCCACGAATTCCAGTCGAGCACAACGCTCTGCACGGGCTTGTTGAACTGCAGCGTGATTTCCAGGGCACTGTGTTCAAAAACGTGTACGTCGCCAACGATACCATCAAAGATCTCGACCGGACGACCGGTATATGTCGGTGGCGTTTCCTTCAGCATCGCCGCCAGAATTCGCGGAGGTTCCGCGACGGTCAGGTCAAACCATTCTGTCGTCGCACTTCCACCGCGAACGCGATATCGAATGGATTCACGCACATCGGCGAGCGAGACCGAAAAGTGGGCCTCAATTTCGGAATACACCATCGGCAGATCTTCGCGGTTGCCGCCTGCTGCCAGCAGTTCCAATACAACGTCAGTCGGCAGCACGCCCGCCGCGTTTGTTCGCCAATGTGGAATAGCGATCAGCTGCACATCAGTATTTGCGGCCACCGTGCGATTGCCGTCCGGAACTTCAAAAAACAAGTTCGACGGCGCAGCCAAATTGGCGAACGGCAGCATGAATCGCTGCAGCAGCAACTGCGATCCCGTGGGCCAGAGCGAAAATGGAATCGCCAGCACCAGCAGCGACATCGCCGCCAGCCCCCAGCGCCGGATCGTCGGTCGCGATTGAACAACTTCAGACGGATGAATGCTGCGGATCTGAGACTGCACATGCTGATGCAGTCGATCTCGCATCAGTTGTGAACCGGCCTCACCTGAACTTGCGGCAGGATCATCGACGCAGATCAATGTCGCAATCGCTTCCTGCAGTTGCGGAAATTGCAGGTCAACGGCCGCCCCCAGTACTTCCGCCGGCACGCTTCCGATCAGCGGATGAATCAATCTCTTCCACGCAACGGCCACCGTCAGCACCACCGTCGCCAACAGGCCAACAAGCCTGACAACACCCGGCAAAGCAACCAGATAGTCCACCGCGCAGCCGAAGAGCACGCAGGCAATCAGCACACACACAGTTTCCGCCGATCCCCGCAGCACCGAGTGAACTCGAATAAGCCGCTGACAACGGTCCAGAATCTCCTGCAATCCATCAACTTGAGGCAACGCACCTGAGGACATCACACTGCTCCCAAAATTCACGATCCCTGGACAGGATCCTGCAATGCCGAAGTCTACCGTTTCTCGGCCCCAAAATGCTACGACCGTCTCGTGCAATCTTGACTCCGCAGCCCGGAATGCCAACCTGGCTCGTTCCGCAGGAAATTCCCGAATTAGTTTCCGGAAACCGACCGCTTCGTTTGTCAGTCCTGTATCTGACGGCCAATCGGCCCGTCGAACGACAACGTCAAAATGTTTTTGGGAGCAGGAACGATGAAAAAATTGATGGTGATTACCGGTTCATGTTTCATGTCGCTCATGCTGCTGGTGACATTCTCCAGCAGGAGCCTCAGGGAACTATTTGGATATGCGAAAGCGACGGCCGACACGACCGTCAATCGGCTGGAGGATAATGTCCCAAACGCGATTCGCGATCAGAAATTGCAAAACGACATTGACCAGGCGCGGGGCGACATTATTGATCGTCGCGTGAAGCTGAATCTGGCGACCACTGAGATTCGCAAGATGCAGGACGAGATTGAACAGCTCTCAGGAGCCGTCAGCCGACGCGAAACAATCCTTGCCGAAGCCTCTCCGGCCCTCGAAACAGCCGCGAAGGACCGACTCACGGAAGTAACGTTCGCCGGAACAAAATGGCTGCCCACGGAACTCGGTTCGGAAATTGATCGGCTGTTGATGCAGCAGGATCGCGATGAACGACAGCTCTCAATCCGCCGCGAAGCACTCGTCCGTCTGGAAAAGAGCGTTGCCGCATGATGCCGAATCACTACAAGCGAAAGGGCACGTTCCACCGTATCGTCGAGAAGCTTGGAATGACGGAAGCGGATGACGCAGCAGGTCGCGATATTCTTTCGCATCTCGTGGATGAAAAGGCGGAGTACTTTGAACAGCGGACTGACGTTACATTCGCCCGGGGACTCGAAGTCATCAGGCAATGGGACGAATCCTCTAGTCCCGAACAGAACGCTCGCGGCGAAGCCCTGCGAATGCGCTACGTCGAGGGACTCAGCTACGACGACATCGGTTGCGAAATGAATATTGATCGCAACGATGTGGAGAACCTGCTCGAACAGGCAAAATATCATTTGCGGAAACTCAAGTCATGAACAGCAAACGCAACTCAAACCCTCGAATAGATCGGTCCGACAGCGGACCTGTGGGCGCTCAAATCCGTAAAGCTGTGGGGCTTGACGATTCCGAATCCCTGGATGAAGTATTCGATTCCACCAAAGCGGCGATTGCGGCGGAAGGCCTTCGCAACCTTGTTCGCCGGGATAAAGGAGGCTACGGAGTTGTCTACAGTGCGGTGGAGGTTGGCACGGGAAACCCACGAGCCGTCAAGATCGTTCTCAAGCCTGATGATGAAAAGCATCTTGAGGTTTTTCGACGTGAATGGCGGATGCTCGATGCCAAAGAAATGCCCGGTGGTGTCGCTCCAAAATTCTATGCGGCGAAAGAACCGCCGGGTGCGCAGCCCTTTTTGATTCAGGAATGGATCGAAGGCAAAAAGCTGAGCGACTGGCTGGACGCCCATCCGCAACTGCCGATGGGCGATCGGGAATCACTGTGTCGCGCCATTTTTGACACTTATTCCCGCCTGCACGCAGCGAATCTGATTCATCGCGACGTTTCGATGGGCAACATCATGATTTCCGGGCGACGAGTGCGGCTGATCGACTTTGGCGGTGGCGGTCGCGCTGCTCAGGGATATCGCAGCCTGAATACTTTGTCCCGAGTCCCAACGACGGAAGCCTTTGTCAGCGATCCTGTCCGAAACGGCGAACGCAAACCCACGATCGCCGATGAAATTCATGCCGTTGCGAAAGTGTGCTTCACGGTCCTCACCGGGCAACTGGCTTTCGGCAAGACGTCCAAAGAATGGCTCCAAGTGTGCCGCGAATCGGGCGTGTCGATGGACATCGCCAGCATCCTCCTTCCAAAAATGGAGACGCCGCCGGAGGAGATCGCGATGCTGTCGATGGCGAGGGAGTTTTGAATGGATTTTAACGCAAAGGCGCAGAGGCGCAAGGGCGCAAAGGAGGAATCGAGTGGCACATAATTTTGCTTCGGTTCGGGTATGGGATCACGATGGTGATGCGGAGCGTTTTCCATAGAAAAGTTCCGTTTTTTCTACCTTGCTTCGTCGGAGAAACAGCAGGACCAATTGTATCTTCGGTCCTCCTTTGCGCCCTTGCGCCTTGGCATCTTTGCGTTAAAACCCCTTCGGAGACGATCCATGACAGAAAACGAACTGAGCCGAATCATTGTTACGTGCGCGATTGAGGTCCATCGAACCATTGGCGGACCGGGATTGCTGGAGAGTGTTTACGAAGAAGCAATGTGTTGGGAACTTGCCGATCGAGGGCTTCAG
>JBBQSE010000509.1:0-6127 GCA_038214195.1 Planctomycetales bacterium | reverse complement strand
CACTGCAGGATGTTGGAAACTGTATGCATAAATGAATTCCAGCGATTGTGTTTCATGCGGCGGCGAGATTCAGGTTCCAATGCTTCAATGGAAGCGCGTGACCTGCCAGCGTTGCGGCTGTCGACAGGGGAGTTGGCGAATGCTGGCTGTCTATTCAGCCATCGTGCTGTTGGGATCGGTCTCCGCGTCATTGGTGTTCCGTTCCGGTCAACTGTACGGAGTGCCGGACATTGGATCGCCGTTTGACGAAGAGCGATTTGGGACCGTAGAGCTTGCTGATTCGGAAAATGCGTTTTTGGAGTACGAATTTGCATCGCCCACGAAGGATCCAGCCGACATCGAAAACGTAATTACGGGCGGCTGGTCAAATGCGACTCCTGAGATAGTGGAATGGCTCGCAACCAACCGAAAATCGCTGGAGTTGCTTCGACAGGGTTCTGATAAATTCAGGGCACTCCAGGGTCAGCCTGAGAATCTATCGTATGAAACGATGGTCGATGTGACGAAGAATCGGGCGCTGTCCAGACTTGCGAGACTGGAAGCCGCCCGCCTCATTGACCTCGGCGACATCGAGGGGGCTTGGGACTTGCACAGAATCGCATTGCGTCACAGTCGACACGTTGGCATGTATGGCGACGCGATCAGTCGGTTGACTGGCATTGCGCTGCATCTCTCTGCGTGCGAAGGGATCGTGAAATGGGCTCATGATACGCGAGTAGATGCTCGTCTCTTGCGACAATCGCTGCACGATGTCGTTGAAGCCGATCGGCTTACGCAGCCCCTGTCGGTCACTCTGAGAAGTGAGTACTATTTCACATTGAATACTATTTCGGACTCCCTGTATGCAAGAGTGGCTGACGAATCCGGACCGCTGACCTGCTTCATCAGGAATGAACCAACCCTGGGGATTCGGGTACTGAAGCTTGTCTATGAAAACTGGCTGTCCCAATCGGATCTTCCAAAGTATCAGCAGTCCCCTCGCTGTCCAGGAAATGCCCGACTCTTTCAGCTGCCGAAAGATCAATCGCAATCCGGAAATCTTTCGCCAAACGATATCCGGCAACTCTGCGAACAATCCCCGCTCGCGAAAGTGTTGACTCAACACGGATGTCCGGTCGAGTTCGCTGTCCGTCGAGAACAGTCGCGTCAGTCACAAATGGAAATCATACTTGCCGCTCAACTTTACTATCGCGACCGTCAGCGACTTCCTGCAGCGAGCGTTGATCTCGTGCCGGAATATCTTCCGTTCTGGCCGTTGGACCCTTTCAGCTCAAAAGAGTCGCCGATGTCTTATTTTTGCAATGAAATTGGTGACGAGGCCATCGTGTGGAGCATTGGGCCAAACGAAATTGATGACAGTGGAAACGTTGGGGCTCAGCCTAACGCCGAAGATTATGATCTCGGCTGGGCGATTGATGCACCCAATTAACGCGAGTTTATGCTTTTCGTCTCGGCGAGCGGCCGGGCGTCAGTCCTCTGAGTCAAGCGACAATCGCCGTGGACTTGGATGTAGTCTTCAAAGTCTGAATCATTGTGGGTAATCTGCTGGCCATACTTCATGCAGTTGATGTGTCGCGGAATGCTCGGAAGGCTGACGCCCGGCCGCTCGCCTTCGGACTGCGGATTCACTGAGGATGCTATATGCCGAGCAAGCTGGCTGATCAATTTGATGCGATGTGGAAATCGTCCGATTCCATGCCGGATGTGTTCGCGTTTCTCGCGGAGCACGCGGCTGCTGAACGGAACGATAAGCTGGCGGTGCTGCTGTGTGATCAGAAGCATCGCTGGGAAGCCAGCCAGCCGCTCACCGTGGAAGAATATCTGAATCGGCTGCCGGAATTGGCGAAGGATGCAGACTGTAAACTGCAACTGGCGGTTGGTGAGTACCATGTGCGGCAGAAGTCCGCCAACTGGCCGAGCGTGCGAGAGTTCACGGCCCGGTTCTCGGATATCAGCGAGCCGCTGCGGTTGAAACTTCTGGACGCGGCGACCGTGGCGCACGGGATTGACACCAGCAGATTTGGCGAAACACTGTCGGTTTCGCAGTCCCCGGCACCGATCGATTCCAGCATCGGCAGGTACCGCGTTGTGCGGATCATCGGAGAGGGGGCCTTTGGTCGCGTCTATCTGGGATTTGATGATGAGTTGAAGCGCCCCGTGGCCATCAAGGTTCCCAATCCGGAGCGATTTCTGGAAAGCAGGGACGTGGATGCGTTCCTGGCAGAAGCCCGAACGGTTGCCAGCCTGGATCATCCGAACATTGTCCCGGTCCATGACATAGGTCGGACGGAGGATGGCCGAATCTATATTGTTTCCAGGTTTATCGAAGGACCAACGCTGCGAGAGCGATTGCGAGAGCGACTGTTTGAGTTTTCTGAGACTGCTCAGTTGCTGGCGGCTGTCGCTCGAGGACTGCAGCACGCGCATGAGAGAAGTGTGATCCATCGTGACGTCAAGCCGGGCAACATTCTGCTGGATGCAGGCACTGGCACTCCTTTTGTCGCTGACTTCGGGCTGGCCCTTCACGAAAAGGAGTTTTTGACAGAAGGTCGAGTGGTTGGCACGCCCGCTTATATGAGTCCCGAACAGGCGCGCGGAGAAGGGCATCGTCTGGATGGTCGCAATGACATTTTTTCACTGGGAGCCGTGCTCTATCTGATGCTCACAGGACGCAAGCCGTTTGAAGGCGGCACGGCCGAAGAAGTTCTCCACGCTGTGACCTCCGTCGATCCACCGTTGCCACGAGAACTGAACGAATCAATTCCTGCCGAACTGGAACGAATCTGTCTCAAGGCGTTGTCGAAGCGCGCGTCGGACCGTTATGCCACGGCGGCCGAATTTGCGGACGACCTGTTGCGATGGCAGCAAACGTCGACCCAGCGACAGCCGAATCGACAGCTCAAGCCGCGCGGGCTGCGGTCGTTTGATGCGTCCGATGCCGACGTGTTTTTGGAATTGTTGCCTGGTGTGCGAGATCGAGACGGGCTTCCGGAGAGTATTCAGTTTTGGAAGACGCATCTGGAACAAACTGATCCAGACCTGACATTTCCGGTCGGTCTGATCTACGGGCCATCGGGCTGCGGTAAGTCGTCGCTCGTAAAAGCCGGGCTGCTGCCGCGACTTGCCGGACCGATCCGTTCGATTTATCTGGAAGCGACACCGGTTGAAACTGAGGCGCGAATTCTTCGCGGCATTCGCAAACAGTTCCCCGAGATTTCAGCGGAATGGGGTTTGGTCCAGACTCTGCAGTTTCTGCGTCAGGAGAAGCAGCAGAAAGTTGTGTTGGTGATTGATCAGTTTGAGCAGTGGCTGCACAGCAATGAAGCATCGACCGAAACAAGTCTGGTCGCCGCGTTGCGGCAATGTGACGGCGGATCGCTGCAGGCCATCGTCATGGTGCGGGACGACTTCGCAATGGCTGCCGCCCGCTTCATGGACGCTCTGGATATTCCCATCGTTCAGGGTCACAACTTCGCGACGGTTGACCTGTTTGAAGAAAGCCATGCGAAGATGGTCCTGGCTCGCCTGGGACAGGCATTCGGCCAACTGCCCGCGCGGAAGGATGAGTTTTCCGCTGAGCAATCGGAATTACTGACGTCGATCGTGGATGGACTGGCGATCAATGGCAAAGTCGTCCCCGTGCAGCTTGCATTGCTGGCAGAAATGATCAAGTCCAAGCCCTGGACCAGCGCGACTCTGCAGCAGGTCGGTGGAACCGCAGGCATCGGCGTCAACTTTCTGGAAGAAAACTTCAGCAGCCGCAGCGCGAATCCGGCGCATGTGCAGCATCAGACAGCGGCCCGCAATGTGCTCAAGGCTTTGCTGCCGGAAGTCGGCAGCGATCTTAAGGGACACATGCGGTCTCAGACAGAACTGATGCAGATTGCCGGATACGACGATCAGCCGCGACACTTCAACGAACTGCTCCGCGTGCTGGATGGTGAACTGCGACTGATGACGCCAACCGATCCTGACGGCCTGCGATCGGATTCCGGCAGTAATGCGATGTCAAGACACTATCAGCTGACGCACGACTATCTCGTCCCGATTTTGCGTGAGTGGCTGACGCGTAAACAGACAGAAACCCAGCGAGGTCGCATCGAAATTCTGCTGCAGGATCGCACGGGCCTGTGGTCGAGACGAAGAGAACAAAAGCAATTGCCGTCATTTCTTGAATGGCTGGCGATTCTCTACTACACGCAGCGATCGACGTGGTCCACGATGGCTGCCGCCATGATGCGATCGACGACGAAGTTGTACATGACTCAACTCGCGATCGGCTCAATACTGGCAGTAATCATTGTTGTCAGTGTACGTTACGCGCAGTTCGCGAGGAGTCAGCGGGCAAGGACCGAGAGAATTTCCAGTTTGATCGATGACCTGTGGCAGGATCGAATCGAACGTGTGCCCGCGATTCTTTCCGAGCTGTCACCCGATCGAACGGAATGGATAGATCGGGTCCGGCACGTTGCAGAATCGCCCGAATCCACAACCGCTGTGCGCGCACGAGCTTTTCTCGCGATGTCACGGTCAGACAGCAAATACCTGCCAATGCTGGTGGATCGAATTTTGGAGTGTGAAGCCGACGAACATAAAGTTCTTCAAAGCGGACTGGTGAATTTGGGGAGCGACGTTGCTGATGAAGCGTGGACGCGTATTGAGCATGGCGAACTCACGCCGGGTCAGTTGATTCGCGCGGGGGCGTTGCTGGCGGCGTACACACCGCAGTCCGCGCTGTGGGAGGGACTTGGTCCGCAGGTCGTGGATGCTCTTGTTCGCAGCGATGCGTTTGTCGTCAAGTCGTGGGTTGATCAACTTGCACCAGTGCGATCCAAATTATTGCCTCGACTGGCAGAGATCTGTCTTGATGAACACCGCGTTTTGAGAGAACGTTCGCAGGCCGCTGGCGTGATCACAATCTTTGCCAGGACTGGTGATCCGTTTCCTGACGTGACTGAACTGCTCGAACTCGCGCTGGTGGCAGATCCCACGATTCGCGCCACGTTTGACGATGTCGTGCTTCAACGACGCGAAGATCTGCTGGCGTTGCTGCAGAAGGAAGTCCGTTTGAGTCTTGGTCCGGACGAGTCCGCTGAATATCAGGCTGTGGTAAAACGAAAAGCGATTGCGATTGAGCTTGCCCAGCAATTGGGCCACGACGGGCCGTTTTGGGAGCAGCTGAACGAGGAAACAGATCCACGTGTGCGAACGATGCTGATCAACGATTTTGGGCAGATCGATTTGTCATGGAAGGACATCAGCCAGCGGCTCCGAAGTCAGCCACCTCGCAGTCGTCAGGCGATTCTGCTTGGCCTTCCGCAACGAATGTACGTATTTTCCGAACGCGACAAGGCGGAGATCGTCACGACGCTCCTGGATCTGTATCGCACCGATCCTGCCGCCGGAGTTCACTCAGCGGCTGAATTCGTTTCGACAACGGTCGGTGCGGAAGCGACCGTCGCGAAAGTACGTGACGAGCTTGCGAAGGAACGCGCGAAGGTTGGCAACTGGAGTGTGCTGTGGAATGGACTGTGCATGGTCTCGCTGGAACGGGCGGGGCTGATTACGGTGGGGTCACGCGCCCCGGAACCGGATCTCGACGGACGACAGCCGGAAAGAAAGCAGCTGATTGACTACCCGTTTGAAATCAGTTCTACGGAGATCACTGTCCAACAGTTTCAGCAGTTCCCGGCAGACCTGAAACCGGCGTTCGCAGTAACGTCCTCGGCGGACTGTCCCATGAATATGGTGGATCTGTTTTCGGCGATTCGCTTTTGTCGGTGGCTGAGTGAACAGGACCCCGAATTTGATCCGGAGCGCTGTGTTTATCCTCCGATCGACACGATCGGCCCTGGATTGCTGCTGGCGGAAGATTATTTGCGCTGGCCAGGTTTTCGACTGCCAACAGTGCTGGAATGGGAATACGCCGCTCGATGCGGGACTGTCACGAATCGATTTTTCGGCGACGCAGTCGAGGACCTGGATACCCATTGCTGGTGGGTCGAAAACGCTCAGGAGCAGCTATGGCCGGTCGGGCGGAAGCGTCCAAATCCATTTGGATTGTTTGATGTACACGGCAGCGTTGAAGAATGGTGCCACGAGTCTGAGATTCCGTTCGAGTCATCAC
>JBBQSE010000508.1:0-6165 GCA_038214195.1 Planctomycetales bacterium | reverse complement strand
AACCTTCGCGGTGTGTCCCGATGTTGTTGTACTTCCCTTTGAATCCCCGTTTGAGCAACTCAGTGCCGAAGCGTGAGCCCAGTCCGGTGTTCACATTGAACGATTCCGTAACAAGCACGACTGGCGAAGCCGCCAGCTTGTCCATCATGGCGTCGTCGTAAACGTTTAATGTTGCCTTGTTGATCAAGCCGACGCTGACGCCCTGAGCCTTCAGTTTGATCACGGCATCCAGTGCCCGGTAGACCGACTCGCCAAAGGCCACGATATAGCCATCAGCGCCTTCACGAATCACATCGTCGCGACCTGGCACGAACTTGTAGTCGTCGCCATACACTCGACTGCCGTCTTCCGTCAGCAGATCGGGAACACCGGACCGCGTTGAGAAGATGAATCGCAGACCGGGGTCGCCGTAGATCTTGCTCAGACACGCCTTGAACTGATGCTGATCCGCCGGAAAGTACAGGCGGGTGATGTCGCGGCCTTCATCCGGAAGTCCGTTCGCGGCAAACATGTTATTCAGCCCGAAGTGGCACGTGTTGTCGGCCATGTCGTCGCAGCCAGCGTGTGAAAAATGAGCCAGCACATTGGCCTGATTCAGGCGTGCCATCGTGATTTCGGACACGATCATTTCCAGAAACGCCGAAAACGTGGCAAAGATCCCCTGCTTGCCGGCTTCATAGCCAAACCCGGCGGCGGCGGAGAAATTTCCACGTTCCATAATGCCGCCGCGGACGAAGACTTCCGGATGAGACGCGCGAATGTGATTGAGTCCGCATGATCCTTCAAGGTCGCAGTCAAAGACTCGCACGGAAGCAATTCGCTGAGCCTCGGGAATTCCATCCAGGATCTCATTGATGAACTTACCAAACAGATCGCGATTCTTGCCGACGTTCTTGCTGCAACTGCCCTCGTAGGACGGGCCGGAAGGACCTTTCTTCACACCGTTGAGATACTCCACGGCCGCTGTCTGTCCGCGCCCTGTGAGATATTCTTTGGCGAGCGATACCTTGATCACATCGTGGCCGTGAGCGCTGCCTTCCAGTCCTTTGATACCGACACACATCTTGCGGCGATTGATGAGAGCAATCGGTCCGGATGCGGTCACAGCCGCACACATTCTCGCGTACAGTGCGTCCAGATCTTCGCCATCGCCGATGTCGATTTTCAGCCCATGGCCTTCGAGTGTCTTCGAAACGTCGTAACCAGGCAGATAATCGGACGGGTGGCCGGCAATCGTGACGTCATTGTCGTCGATGAGCAGCTTGATATTCAGATTCTGAGCCACTGCCAGTCGCGCGGCTTCTGAATCATCGCCTTCCATCTGAGATCCATCGGATCCCAGCATGAACACAACCTTGCCCGGATTTGCGATCGCAACGCCGTTAACAAACGGCCACATGTGTCCCAATCGACCGGATGAAAATTTGACGCCGGGTGTGAAGCCGCGTTCAGGATGTCCTGGCAAATGCGAAAGATACTCACGGTAGTGATACAACTTTTCGACTGGCAGTTCCCCTTCGAGTGCCGCCATCAGGTACTGAGTCGCGACGCGGTGACCGGCTTCGTCGAAGAAGATCGGCAGCACGTCCGGAGTTCCGCCAGCGGCCGCATGTTTCATGAAGCCGTGCATAATGCAGACTTCCGGGACCGTATCGAACGGACCACCGGTATGACCACCCAGTCCCTTGGCATCCGCGATGGCGGTGAAGAAAACGATGGCATCCCGGCAGATTTCGATATTCTTCTGGAGCGTCTTCCGCTGTTCCGACGTGAGTTTCGGGTTCTTCGGATCCAGTGGCACAGCTGTGTACTGGTTAAGTGGAATCGGGAACTCGGCAACAGCGGTCATCGTCATACGTCTCCGTGATTGATCGACAGAATCGAATTAAAGTTGTGGAACTCCGTTGGGACAGACGAAGTATGATTCCCCTTAATGGAATTGCAATTCAGGCCGCCATACATCCCGATTCCGGGTGCAATCCCGTCGGATTTGCAATCGGCGGTTGTGTACCAGTCCATTTCGCGTCAAAATGGTGAGGCTGTTCTCAATATCCTGCCCTCTCAAGATCTGCCAGCCTGCCATGTCATCCACGCACTGCCAACGATTTCGCCCAGCCGCCCACAGTCGCCGGGAACTGCTGCAACAGGTTGCCTGCGGATTTGGTTCCGTTGCGATGACGCATCTGCTGGCGTCCGGATCCGCAAAGGGAGCACAGGCTGGCGAAGAAGCGGCTCGGCTGGCGGAAGGCATGGCTCCCAAACCGACGCACTTCGATCCGAAGGCGTTGAGCGTCATCTTCCTGTACATGGATGGCGGCGTTTCGCAGGTTGACTCATTCGATCCGAAACCCAAACTGGATGAATTCAACGGCAAGCCCTTCCCGACAAAGATCGAACCGACGCAGTTCAACAACATCGGCAACACGCTTGCCAGCCCGTGGAAGTTCCAGCAGTACGGCCAGAGCGGAATCCCCGTGAGCGACCTGTTTCCAGAGACCGCCAAACACGTCGATGACATGGCCGTTATTCGATCGATGACGTCCGGATTTCCGGAACACACAAACGCCAACTACTTTTTGCACACAGGGTCTGGTCTGCAGGGACGTCCGTCGATGGGGGCCTGGTTCGGATACGGCCTCGGATCAGAATGCCAGGATCTCCCGCACTTCGTCGTGCTCAACGGAGGACTCATTCCACCAGGCGGACTTGATAACTTCGGCAGCGGGTTTTTGCCTGCCAGTTATCAGGCGTCGGTGTTTCGCTTCAGCGATCCTCCGGTCGCAGACATCAATCGCCGCGAACCCACTGACGAATTGCAGAAACGCAAACTCGCACTGATTCGTCAGCTCGATCAGCAGGCGGCCGAACGATTTGGTCACGACGATCAGGTCGAGTCCGCAATTCGCAACTATGAGCTTGCTGCGAAGATGCAACTCGCGGTTCCGGAGCTGATGAACCTGACGGATGAGACCAAAGAGACTCAGGAGATGTACGGAATCTTTGATGAGTTTCCCAACACGACCACATTCGGAAAACAATGCCTGCTTGCTCGTCGACTTGTCGAACGCGGCGTGCGTTTTATTGAACTCACCTGTCCCGGCGGCAATGGTGATCGCTGGGATCAGCACTCGAATCTTATCGATGGACACACCAAGAACGCCAAGTCCGTCGATAAACCGATCGCGGGCCTGCTCGCCGATCTCAAGCAGCGCGGTCTGATGGAACGGACACTAGTCGTCTGGTCCGGGGAGTTCGGACGCACACCATTCGCCCAGGGCAATAACGGCCGCGACCATAACCAGTATGGGTTCTCGATCTGGATGGCCGGTGCCGGAATTCGCGGCGGCACGATTTACGGCGCGACGGACGAGTTTGGTTACAAGGTCGTCGAAAACAAAGCCGAAATCCACGACCTGCACGCCACGATGCTGCATCTGATGGGCATCGACCACGAACGCCTCACTTATCGCTTCAGCGGCCGCGACATGCGCCTGACAGACGTACATGGCGTGGTTATGAAGGATGTGCTGTCGTAGCGCCAGAGTAGAGCAATTGTCCCAATTGCTCCATGAGAAACTTTTGCGCAGTTTTAACGCGTGTGAGTGCAAGTGCATCACACGAGGAACAATTGTTCTACACAGAAATTGCGGCGAAGCTTCGAGGCTGCCGAGTCCGGTGAGCCGTGAGGTTGAATATACAGCCTGGGAATCGCAGCAGTCGGTTGTGCCGTAGTCGTACACGGTCACAAATCATCGCGCGGAACAGCGTACGCGGATGCAGACGATCCGTAAGTGTGCTCACGTGACACAAACACACGATTATATCGTGAACCTGATGCGAACCGAGCAGCGGTCAAAAACGAACTATGTGACACGTACTGTGCCGACGCAGGAACAGTACACCTACACCGTGAACCTTTCTCGACCGGAAACAAAAACCCGGACGGTTAACGTGACACGCAATGTGGTGCAGAGTGAGCCCTACACGTCAGCCCTTTGAAGGTGAGATTTTAGGTGTTTCTTCTGACGAGTAGCTTTGCTGTGGTGACGTGTTGTCCGTTGCCGGAGTATTTGCGTTTGGGTTGCGGGCGTTTGGGTCCGCGTTTGCTCTTCTGGAATTTCTCCAGCGACACTTTGCCAGCAAGTTGGATTAGCACGGAAGCCATCTTTGCCATCGACAGGTTCTGAAAGATCGCCCACTCGGCAGCTCATGGATAACCGAGCGTCTTGATTTCGCATGTCAGGTTTTCGGTCATCTCCTGAAACATGGATGCCACACTCCATCGTTTTCGGTACAGATTGGCCACCTTCAGCGCGTCGGCAGCCGTCTTTGAGAGGTTGGTCAGAATGTGAATTTCCCGTTCATCGTCCCGAGTCGCCACGTCCAGCTTCACCGTGATGCAGCGGATTTTCATCAGCCGCCGGTGCGTTTGAAATTATTTGCTGATCCATTCCCGAAACTGACCTTCGTCAACGTTTCTCCCGCTGACAATGGCAACTATATCGCCGTCTCCGTTCAGGGGCAATTTGCCCGTGAGCAATGCGGCGACGGCGATGGCACCCGAAGGTTCGGTTCTGACGCCGTGCTTTTCGTAGATCCATTTCATTGCCTGTTGCGTCTCAGAATCCGGCACACTGACTGCAGTGGCGACATGCTTTTTTAGAATCGGCCAGTTGTATTCGCCGACGTCGTACGAGAGCAGCCCATCGCAGATACTTTTGGGGCGTTCGATTCGGACTCGCTGGCCAGCCTGGAGTGACGATCCGAAATCCGCCGCCAGCTCAGGTTCAACTCCCACAATCTTTGCGTCGGGGAATCCATGAGCGATGGACAACGCATGCCCGGCCATCAGGCCACCACCGCTGACCTGACAGACGAATGTTGAAATCCTGCGACCCTGACTCTGCAGTTCGCTGACAATTTCCAGTCCGCCAACTCCGTTGCCAGCAATCACGTATGGGTCGTCATATGGCGATGCCTGAATGGCACCTTCTGTCTCTGCGATTTCGCGAGTCAGCTTGTCGCGTTCACCGGTTTCGTGGTCTCGAAGGATATTGTAGGTGCGAATCTCGGCCCCGAACGATCGCGTCAAATTGAACTTTACCTGCGGTGCGGTATCGGGCATCACAATGATGACCCGTTTGCCGTACTTCATTCCGGCGAACGAAATGCCGGAAGCGAAGTTACCGGATGAATGAGCGGCGATGGGTCGGTCACCGATTCTGTCAAGGTTGTTCGCAACCCAGTTCAGCGCGCCCAATAGTTTGAAGGAACCTACCGGAGTCCATCCATAATCCTTCAGCCAGACACGACGCCCGGCTGGCAGTCCCAGTTCCTTTTCCAGCGCCCACGAACGTATCAACGGTGCCGGGCTGAGATGTTCGCGGATGACTGTCTCGGCGGCAAGTACGTCGCTAATCGTCGGAATTTGAATTGTCATGAGAATGGATCCAGTTTCTGAACGTGTTTAACTCGATTCAACGGCACGGCTTGGCAATATCGAAAAAACCGGGGCTAGTGCCCGGCGGCTGATTCGTCGTCTCAGTCAAGACCGCCGCTGGCACACGCGAAACGTATGCGATTCAGGGATACAACTGAAGCTGTTATGATCGATGAACGCATATTGGTTCTGGATCTGATGAATTCACAAGGAACTGTTTGATGATTCGAAGAATTCTGCTGCTCGGCATTCTTGTATGCAACAAATCAATGGTCGAGGCACAGCTGCGGGTTTATCGGGATCGGGTCACGCCACAGTGGTTCTCGAACAACCAGAAATTCTGGTATCGCGTTGAGTTCAGCGAAGGACGCCGCGAGTTCATCGCTGTCGATGCGATGGCCGGGACTCGTCAGCCAGCGTTCGATCATGCGGTGGTTGCGACGAAAATGTCGGCCGTTTTGAGCAAGCCGATTGCGGCGGAGTCGTTGCCAATCGAAAAGTTGGAACTCAACGACGATGCAACGCAGATACAGATGACGGGACGCGAGGGGAGGTTTCAGTTCGACATTCAAAGCCAGGAGCTAACAAGGGAAACGAACAGTCCCGGCGGCGGTGGTACGCAACTGGTACTGCCGCCCGAAGCCTCACAGAATTCCAGTGACGAGACTGAAATCGTCGTCACCAACAACCTGACGACGCCGGTTGTATTGTTCTGGGTCGATTCC
>JBBQSE010000507.1:0-6165 GCA_038214195.1 Planctomycetales bacterium | reverse complement strand
CGATTCTGATGGCGAAGTTCGGATGCAGGCCCTTCTTTCCACCGATGCCGGCACTGAAGAAGGCAAGGCAGCAGTCCTGGATGCGGTGCCTGGTTGCCTCGACGATCTCTGGTTGCGACGTGCGCTGTTGATTTCCGCTCCGAACCTTGCGGCCGACATGGCGCGGATTGTTGTGCAGCAATCTGAGAACTTGAATGACTTCGGAGCACGTGGTGAGTTTCTGAGAACTCTTGGCCTGAATGTCGCGGCCCGTGGTGAGATGTCGCAGCTAAAACAACTCGCCGGGGTCATCAGTCAAAGCAAAGAGTCAGGACTGTGGTGGCAAACGGATATCGTTACTGGGCTGGCTGATGGACTTCCGCGATGCCAAAACGCTGAGATCCCAAAGAGCCTGGCAGGTTTGCTGCAGTCGCCGCCATCCGAATTGAAGGATGTTCTGGGACCAATCGCGGGTGTTGTGGATCGAGCCGCCAAAATCGCCATCGATCGAAATCAAAACGACAACGATCGCGTTGCCGCGATGGGACTGATGTCGCACTTGCCGCCGCAGGCATTGACCACAGCGTTAGAGGCGTTGCTGCTGCCAGGCGAATCCACCGCGTGCCAGCGAGCCGCCATCGACGCCGCTCGACGCAGTGGTCGTCCAGAGCTGTCCGAGATCGTGCTTTCGCACTGGGATCAACTCAACCCGCAGGCTCGTTCCGCAGCGCTGGACCTGATGCTGCTGAGAAAAGAGTCCGCCGCGTTGCTGCTGGAGAAGATGGTAGCGGGCGACATCGCCTCTTCGGCAGTTTCAATCGATCAGCGGCTGAATCTCATGAAGCATGCCGATGAGACAATTCGGACGACATCGATTCAATTATTTGGCGGCGCGGTTTCTGCCAATCGCAAAGAAGTCGCCGACCAGTACGCAAAGGCCCTTGAGCTGAACGGCGACGCGACGCGCGGCGCTGCTGTGTATCAAAAAACCTGCAGCAAGTGTCATCGCATTGGCGAGGTCGGTCACAACGTCGGTCCCGATATCAGCGACACGCGTGCCCGAGCGCGGGATGCGCTACTTTACGATATGCTGGACCCCAATCGTCGGGTCGATCCGCAGTTTACGGAATACATTGTGCTCACACAGGACGGGAGATCGTTCAACGGCCTGATGATTGCGGAGTCGGCGGATTCCGTCACTCTTCGTCAGCCAGAGGGCAGAGAGCAGACAATCCCCAGATCCGAAATTGAAGAACTCAAGACGACCAGCAAATCGCTCATGCCCGAAGGCATCGAACGCGACGTGACGATTGAACAAATGGCGGATTTACTGGCGTTTCTTAAAGCACGGTAGCTGCCTGCGAACCTGTCCAAAATCAACTTCTCGATCCCGAATGCTGGCAAGTTCCCGGCGCTGGGCTTTCCCGTCGGCGGGGCGACGGGTGTACAGTTCGCCCGTCGCTCCGCCGACGGGATTTTCGCAGGTGGTAGAACACAAACATGCCTCGCCCAACTCGCGAGCTTATTGTCCGCTCGATGCGTAATTGTTGAACATTGGTCCCGAAATGCGTTAGAGTGGTGCCAGGTCACTTCATGCGATGATCTGCGGTTCGCTAAACCCTACCAATCCCTGCCTTGCATTTTGAAGGAATTACACATGCGTTTTTCGATACCCAAAGCAGTTGCCCTGGGGCTTTCATGTCTTGTGTTCAGTTCTGTCGTTCAGGCTGATGACCTGGAAGATCTCAAACGAAAAATCGTCGCCGCGAAGGAAGAAGCTGCGGAACTTCGCGATCTCGGTAAACTGGAAGAGGCCGAGGCAACTGACCGGGAAGTGGACGAGTTGACTGCGGAAGCAAAACGGATCTACTCCGAAAGAAAACCGGAGGGCAACAAAGGCGATCGCAAAAAAGAAGCAGGTCAAAACCATCCTGAGCTTCGCCAGTTAAAGGAACGTCTGCACGATCTTCATGCCGCGATGAAAAAGGCCGAAGCCAGCGACGCATCGGAAGAAGAACGCCACGGACTGCGTGAAAAAATCACGCATACCGAACGGGAACTTGCGCAGGCGGTCGAATCCATGGAACAACATCCTCGCCAGGAATTTCCTCCGCAATTTCGCGAGCAGGCGGAAAAGTTGGAAATGGCCGCGCGGAGGGTCCATCACATTCGCGCTGCTGCCGAGAATCTAAAGGCTGCGGAAATGCACGACCTGGCGCACGAATTGATGGAAAAGGCCGAAGCCATGCAGCATGAAATCCATGCCGCCAGAACCGAATTGGCCGAACAGATGCGTGGCGCTCAGAAACATCACGAACCAGAACATGGCGAAGAATTTCGTGAATTGAAAGGGGAGAATGAACGACTTCGCCAGGAACTGAACGAACTCCGCAATGCGGTCGAACAACTTCGCGGTGAGCGCAAGCGAGATTAATTGGACAGCGCAACTTTATTCGAAGTAGTAGCCCGAAGCGTCAGCGAGGGACAGAGTTAGGCACAATCCCTCGCTCACGCTTTTTGAAGTTGCGCTATTTTGGAAACCCGCTGCGTAAGCAAGGGAAGACAGATCTTGACATCACCTCGCTGACGCTTCGGGCTACAAAAAACACAGACGAAACCAACAAATCGCAACTTCAAAACTCACGCTTCGGGCTGCAAAAATGCACGGTTTCCGCAAAAACTGGCGCTGTCCAATTTAGAATCAGCACTCAAACGAATTGCAGAAACAGAAGCCCGGCTTTTTTGAAAGGCCGGGCTTCGTTGCATTTCTCACCGGCCTCGGTCTCTCTGCAGTTTCCATTTCAGCCGCAGGGCATTTCCCACGACGGTAACATCGCTCATGCCCATCGCGAGCGCGGCCCACAAAGGACCACTGGTTCCCAGCAGGCCCAGCGCGGCCATGGGAATTGCCAGGGCATTGTAGAGAAATGCAAAGAACAGATTTTGGCGAATCGTCCGCAGCGTCGCGCGGGACAAATGCAGTAACTCCGGAATCGCACTGACTCGATCGCCAGGAATGACCACCGCCGCAGCCTCAATGGCGACGTTCGTTCCGGATGCCAGTGCGACGCCCAATCCGGACGCCGCCAGGGCTGCCGCATCGTTGAGTCCATCGCCGACCATGATCACATGCCCGCCGAACTCGCGTACACGGTCCGCCTTGGATTCCGGTGTGGCTTCGGAAAAAACGTCGCCAGGCTCAAGTCCCAGCTGTCGTCCAATTTTTTCCGCAACGTCTCGGCGGTCACCGGAAAGCATCGAGACGCTAACGCCCGCGAGTCGCAGAGCCGAAACGGCTGCGACAGCGTCGGATCGCAGGCGATCGGTGAGCGTCAACGTGCCGATTTTCTTCCCATCGACCACAACACGCGCGGTTGCGATTTCATCACGGTCCACCACCACAAAGCGACCATTGATTTGTCCCTGTACCCCCAGTCCCGGAATTGCCTCGAAGTCACTCACCGTTGGGAGTACCAGACCTCGTTCCAACGCCGCCCGTACAATTGCTTTTGCAATGGGATGCTCACTGGAGAACTCCGCTGCCGCCGCCAGTTGCAGCAGTTCGTCTTCAGTTGTTCCAGAGGCAGCAGCGATCTCCGAGACTTCCGGTTGGCCTGTCGTCAGTGTGCCCGTCTTGTCAAAAATCACACGGTCAGCTCGACCGATTCTTTCCAGCGTCGCGGCGTCTCTGATCAGGATGCCACGCTGACTGGCGGCCCCGGTTCCGACCATCACCGCCATGGGCGTTGCCAATCCCAGAGCACACGGACAGGATATAATCAGTACAGTCACGGCGGCGATCACACCTTTGGCAACATCTCCCGCCAGCCACCATCCCGCCAGCGTGACGAGTGCAACCAGAATGACGGTGGGCACAAAGATCGACGAAATGCTGTCCGCCAGTCGTTGAATCGGCGCGCGGCTGGTTTGCGCCTTTTGGACGAGATCCGCAATCCTCGCCACAGTCGTGTGTCGGCCATCGACGGATGTCCGTACAACCAGCCGACCGGTCGTGTTCATTGAGCCTGCGACGACATGATCTCCCGGAGCCTTGTCCACCGGTACCGATTCGCCAGTCACAATGGATTCATCGACAGCCGAACCGCCTTCAAGGACGACGCCGTCCACGGGAACACGTCCGCCCGGGCGAATGACGATCTTCCAGTCCTTCTTTACGTCAACGCTCGGCACTGCTTCCGAAGTACCATCGTTGCCAAGCACCTCAGCGGTCTCTGGCTGCAATCGAAGCAGTTCACGAACAGCTGACCCGGCGCGAGAACTGGCGCGGGCTTCGAACCAATGTCCGAGACTGACGATTCCCATCAGGCCAGCCGCTTCCGCAAAGTAAGTTGGATGATTCAGTCCCAGAAAAAAGACCAGACTGGAATACACGAAGGCTGTCGTCGCTCCCATCGAAATCAGCGTGTCCATGTTCGTCTTGCGGCGGACGGCGGCGTTCCAGGCGGACTTGTAAAATTCCGAGCCTGCGAAGACGAGGATCACCAGTGCCCCCGAAAACATCAGCCAGGACATCCACGGCCCGTGCCAGTGCATGGCATTTGTGGTCCAGTGCAGAATCTCCAGTGGTAACCACAGGGCCATGCCCACGATCGCCCGGCGGCGCCAGATCCGTTCGCTGGCATTTTGCTGCCGCTCAATCTCACTGCCGGCGTCGGTCGACTCCTCGGGACGAATGCGTTCCGCCGCAAAACCGAGCCCCTTGATCGTGTCGATCAGCGAGTCCGGCTTGAGGCGTTCACCTTCGACGGTAGCAGTACCCGAGGCGAAACTCACATTGGCGGCGGTCACATCGCCGCGCGCCTCAAGATCTCTTTGGATCGACGCCGCGCAGCCAGCGCAGGTCATGCCCGTGACTCGAAACCGGAGTGATTCAGAACCTGCGGTGCCTGATGGGACACCGGTGGAGAGTTGATGCTGTAGTGCCATAGTGAATCTATTGTGAACGCGCTGGGAGGAAAAATGCAATCGTGATACTACGCAACCGACTGCGGCACTGGCTCAACTTTCTACTTTGCCTGGCATATGATGTGCTTTGATTCAATTCGGGGCGAAAACAGGCACAGAACGTGCCATTGAACCGGAATAGACGATCCGCAGAAGGTCAGATGCAAAGAATTCCTGGAGCAAGGGTCTGATGTCTGGTTCGACACAATCAATTGAAATACTGCACGAGAGCAACGTGTCAGACAGTCTTAACACACTTGCCGCTACAATCCTGCGACGATCGCTAAGAGCGGTCAGCAAAACGCTCAAGCGTGCGGCAACGAAGTGGCGCGACGATGTCGAACATGTGCATCAATTGCGAGTCTCGTGCAGGCGAGCCCTGGCGGCGGTCAAGCTCTTTGACCCCCTGATTCCTGCCGATCAGGCGGCCTGGTTCAGGAAGAAGCTCAAGAAAACCCTTTCTGGTGCCAGCAAAGCCAGAGATATTGACGTGCTGATCAGAGAATACCTGCCGCAATGCGGAAACGCGGCGAAACAAATCGGCCGGGCGTGGACTACTGAACGCAGAAAGTGCCAAAAGCCCATTCAGGCTCAGCATCGGAAACTCAACGGCAAATCACGATTTCGAAAACATGTCCGAGCTCTGAGTAAAACCCTGGCAGATCGTGCTGAAGTGGGGACAGACAACCAGCCAGTGGCGAGTGATTGGATTCGCAATCGGCTGTCTTTGGTCAGCGATCACTTCCTCCAGTCTCTATCGGAAGCAAAAGACATCCCGTCGATGCACCGGCTGCGGATCGAAGCTAAGCGTTTTCGCTACACGATTGAAATCCTGAAACCTGTTTTGGAAGCATCGCGGGTTCAAAGTCTTAAGAGATGCCTCGCGAGTCTTCAGGAACAACTGGGATCGCTCCAGGATCACGTCGTGGCTCAGAGACATTTGGAAAGTTCGCTGAAGATGTTTCAGAAGTTGCGGATGCGCAAAACTCTGCGCAAACTCATCAGAAACGAGAATGCCGAGATCGCGAATCGTTTTGCGTCGTTCCAGCGTTGGTTCGAATCAGAAGCCCCCGTGCAACTTCGAGGCGACATTGAGAAATGCCTGCCATCAAGATCTGAGTAACGACGACGGCTAAGGAGCGATCGATCAATAAGTGTCGGAATTGAAGTAGTGGACGAGGCCACGAGTCCGGCCACGGATTGGCGGTTAGGACTCGTAGC
>JBBQSE010000506.1:0-6176 GCA_038214195.1 Planctomycetales bacterium | reverse complement strand
GCCTGTACGCCACGGGATTTGTACCAGTCATACTCAAACGGCAACGCGCAGATGACATGATCGACCCATTTTCGAACGCGCCGGATGCGCCACGGTGCCCATCCCCAGAGTTGTGGGGGCAGGTAATAATAAACAGGGATGCCACGCTTTTTGGCAGCTCGGGCGATCCACCAGTTGAAACCTGGGAAGTCAACAAGCACAACGGCGTCCGGACGACTTGCGTCAAAGTGCGACTCGGCCTGTTTCACCAAACGCCGGAACTGAGCAATCAGCGGGACGACGCGCAGGAAACCCATCACGGCCAATTGGGTCAGTTCAAATTGCAGCTGGCAACCAGCCTCCTGCATGTGCGGCCCGCCAAAGCCCTCGGCGACGAAATCCGGTCTTCGTGATTTGAGTTCTTCGATTAAATGAGCCGCGTGCTGGTCACCGCTGGGTTCACCAGCGGAAAAGAAGATTTTCATCAGTGGAATCCATTCGCTGCTGATAATGATGCGGCTGACGCCCGTGTCGCCACACACTTAATGTTGATTTTGACAGGATTGGGCAAAACGGTCTAGACTTCTCGTCGATCAGGACACACGCATCTCCTTCAGGGCTGCGAGGCCGAAAAAGCCTGTGATTTAGTCGGTCATCGCCACTTTTAGCGAAAATCGAGCGTTTTTTAGCCCAATGCGTGAGCGATGGATTGTACCTAACTTGTTCCCTCGCTTACGCTTCGGGTTCCTACGTCGAAAAATGTGGCGCTGTCCAATTGGGCATGATCAGGCTGGCTGGAAGCTTCCTGGACGATCAAACAAGGATGTATCAGATGAAAATTGTTGGCATCATACCGGCTCGACTGCAGTCTACCCGCCTGCCTCGCAAACTGCTGCTGAACGCCACCGGGAAGCCGCTGATTCAATATGTCTGGGAAACGGCGTGCCAGTGCCCGGAGCTTCACGACGTGGTGGTTGCGACGGACAGTGAAGAAATCTCCAGCGTCGTGGAGGCGTTTGGTGGTCGGGTAGAGATGACCCGCGAACACAACAGTGGCACGGATCGAATCGCCGAAGTGACACGACGCTGTTTTCCCACTGCGGACGCGATCGTCAATCTGCAGGGAGACGAACCGGAACTTGATCCGAGAGTTGTTGCCTCACTGGTTCATGAACTGAAGTCGTCGAACAGCCAGATGGCGACTGTTGCGGCACCGATCATGTCACCGGACGTTGTGCGGGATCCAGGCTGTGTCAAAGTTGTGACCGATGTAAATGGCCGCGCCATGTATTTCAGCCGCGCGCCGATCCCATTCAGTCGCGATCTGCCAATTGAAGAATTCTTCCGAGATGGTGAGCCATCGCCGTGGCTGCTGCATGTTGGGCTCTATGCGTATCGACGTGACTTTCTACTCAAACTGACATCAATGCCGCCATCGCCGCTCGAACAGCTGGAAAAACTGGAGCAACTCCGCGCATTGCAAAGCGGCGCGTCGATTGCCGTCGCGGTCGTCAATCATGCCGCCGTTGGAATCGACACTCCGGAAGATTATGCTGCGTTCGTACGGCGACAGTCGCAGCCCCGGTTGCGGCGTGTTGCGTAAGGAAAGAGCGAGAACTACAAGTACGTCAGGCTTTCCAGCCTGACATGAAAACACGACAGGTCAGGCTGGAAAGCCTGACGTACTTCCGGCAGTCGTTTTCCTCTCGACGCTAAGCGAACTCAAGTTGATCGGACGAAGCCATGATTGCCCTCATCGCGCACGACGAAAAAAAGGATGACCTGCTGCAATTTGTCCGCGAGCATCTGGACTACTTCCAGAATGAGCGATTGGTGGCCACAGGCAACACTGGCGCGATGCTGCACGAGCAATTGGGACTTGGGGTCGAACGAGTCGCGCACGGTCCATACGGCGGCGACCTGATCATCGGCGGTCGCGTCGCAGAAGGCCGGATTCGGGGAGTGCTGTTCTTCCGGGATCCCTTGACCGCTCAGCCCCATGAACCGGACGTCTCGGCACTGCTCCGCGTGTGCGACGTTCACAACGTGCCGCTCGCCACCAACAAAGCGACGGCCGCAGCAGTTGTTGCCTGGCTGCGAACCCGCGTCCTTTGAAGAACACCGTTTGATGCCCGTGAGAATGTTTAATGAAGAGGGTTACGGATGATGAAATTTCTGCCGGTCGAACAACCACAGTCCGCCAAAGATTGCTGATCAGGATCTGAAAAGTTTTAGAACCCGATTTTCGACATCAACCTCAAATCCTGCCAGCTTTCAACCCGTTGCATTCACTGGCGGCGCAATCCACTTCTGCCGCAGCCGGATCATTCGGCACGGAGATCGAAAGTGATTCAAGGATGTACTCCTGGAATGCGTGGACTCTCTCCTCGCGCGTTCCAATCACACCGGGATGATGACTGGCCTCCATGCCGCGTTGCTGATCCTCGTAAATGCTCAGGTCTTCACTCATGACCTGCAGTGCCCGACTGCGGCCGATTCTCCACGCGATCAGGGAAACCAGGCTGGCCAGTGGTCCTCGGCGTGTTCCCCGGATAGCAAAGAAGCGGACTTTGGTTCGGACCGTGCGTGGCGACGTAGGAATGTACGTCAGGGCGTAGTTAATGGTATCCGAACTGACCAGAATTGTGTTGGGATGAATGTGTCGGTGACGGTGCTGCAATGTGGGCGTTCGACCAAGCCACTGCGACACTTTTCCCTGCAGACGTTCGAGCCATGAACTGCCGAGGCCCGTATAGGTCAGTGCCGTCCAGCGCTTGGACAACAAGTGTTCTGAGTCTTCTTCAGTCGGCATAAAGCCGCGCAGCGACTTCCGGTGCAATTCCGGTAGATGGTATGACTCCAGCGTGTTTTCGGCCGGGATTTTCCAGTTACTGTTAGTGTCGTATTCCCAAACATGTTTCTGCTGCCACATCGGCGATGAGAACGCAGCTTCGGTCTCTTCGAAAAACGGAGACAGCCACTCCTTCAATGGCGGAGCGGACTCCGAAAGTGTCACGAACAGCAGGTCTCCGCACGATTCAATGCGAAATGTATTCAGCATGGAATTGTCGCGGTCCCACGGACGAAAACAGCGGGCGTCAGGAATTTTTGCCGTCTTGCCGCTGTCGTCGTACTCCCATCCGTGGTACTGACAACGCAGAGTGGGGCTGTTTCCACAGGGTTCGTGAGTCAGCAGGCAGTGACGGTGAGAACAGATGTTTTCGAAAGCGGCAAAGTGGCCGCCGCAGTTGCGAATCAGAATTGGACGTCCGAAGAGCTCATCCGTTACAAAGTCGCCGACTCTCGGCAGCTCAGATTTCGTCGCCACCAGCTGCCAGGCAGGTCGGAACAACCCGGCAATCTCGCGCTCATGATGCTCCGCTGAGCAATAATGTTCCGGACGCAGCAGGTGCCGCAAAGAATTGTGATGAACGAACATGACACGCATCCCACGACCGAATGATTGAACGCGGCGCAGTTTTGCCGGATTGACATTCAAGAAGCAATGGAAATCCATTCGCGAAATACCGGGAGATGCGGAATTTATCAAAAGAGTTCCGCGACAGGATTGCCACCATCCACCACAAATCGCGGGCGTCCCTGATGGTCGGCGTACTGCACCGTCTGCGGGACTCCGAAGTAACGCAGGATGCTGGCCGCCAAATCGGCTGGAGTCACGGGACGCTCTTTGATCGTGCCACCGTCCTTTTCCGTCGCACCGATCACCTGGCCGTGACGCAGCCCGCCGCCCGCAAGACACATCGACATTACCTCAGGCCAGTGGTTGCGGCCGTCGGTGCTGCCCTGAGTTCCCATCGTCGGCGTCCGGCCAAACTCACCCATCGCGATGACCAGAACCTTGTCGAGCAAACCTCTTTCTTCAAGATCACTTACCAGCGTTGTAATCAGATGGTCGAACAATGGCAGCAGCGGACCTAGACCCTTTGTGATGCCTCCATATGGCGGGATGTTGTCGCCGTGAGTGTCCCAGGTCCCGGACGCCGTGTGATAACTGAGATCCATAGTCACAAATGTCGTTCCGGCTTCAACAAGTCGTCGGGCAATCAACGCCTGCTGACACCAGAGATGCTTGCCGTAACGATCTCGAATCGCAGGATCTTCCTGCGACAGATCAAATGCTCGGCGGGCGCGTTCGCCCAGTAATAAATCAACAGCCTGCTGCTGGTAGGTGTTCAAGGCCGCCATTGAGCCATCCAGATCCAGTCCGGCCTTCATGTGATCGAACTGCCGCAGCAGACTCACGCGCTCATTCATGCGAGATGCCGACAGACCGCCGGGCATTCGAAACAGATCGCCGCCAGTCACCTGGCCCGTGTCACTTCCGACATTGTTGTACACCGGCAACGTCGCCGCCGTGTCGCAGATAAAAGGGTCGTACTCTTTGCCAAGATATCCGGCAAAGGCCAAATGAGATCTCGACTTCATGAACGCGGCATTGGGCGGCATCGACGGATGATTGGCTCCGTGGTGTTTCGCGACGATGGACGCGAGCGAAGGATACTTCGGTGCCTCAGGATTTATCCTCGGCGCGGCAGCCAGGTTTCCAGTTTGAAAAACCGTATTCGGTTCATGATTGCTGTGCCGCGCATCGACAGATCGGATAATCGTGAACTTGTCGAGCATTGCCGCCTGCTTCGGCAGATGTTCACAGATCACGACGCCGGGCAGTTTCGTCTGAGTCACGCCAAATGGCCCGCGGTTGATCCATGGACGATCCGGCTTGCTGTCCCAGGTATCAATATGACTCGGACCGCCGGCCATCCACAGCAGGATGACACTCTTTCCGGTCGGCAACGCCTTTCCCGCTGCGCTCGCCTGGGACTGAACCTCCAGCAACCCTGGCAACGTCAGACCAGCCACTCCGGCCAGGCTGGCCTTCAGCATGGACCGCCGAGTTTTCAAGTACACACCTTCGCATGTCCGGCCAAAGAAGTTGCCAAACGAATGCCCAGCATGTTGAGGCTGGATGCAGGAATTGCAGTGGTGAATCTGCTGGGTCATAAATTGTTCTCCGGTGGAAGGAAAGTATTCGGAGAAGGCAGGAATTGAGAGTTGAGGTTATCGAGAAACCCGAGGACCGGCAAGTGGCAACCGGGCACAGATTTACGGAACGGCACCTGCACTAAGCATCGAGCGAGAAATCAAAATGGTTGCCTTCCGGATTTAAGACATGGAAAGTTTCCCGCTTCGGTTGAAGATGCCGGTAAATTCGGATATCGACCGTTTGAGCACTGATGCTTCACGCGGTCGATATTGAGGTGGTTTGGCGAGCGGTGGGTGTCAGCCCACCGAGGAGCATGCATTGGACTCGGAGGGCTAACGCCGCTCCGCTCGCCGGGGATCATTTCACGCCGCATAGAGTATTACGAATTAGCCTGCTTAGATGACAGCAGGAAATTCATCTCCTGCGAGACTTACGGACCCACTTTCATCATTTGAAGCGTTCGAACCACAATGAAGCATTTCCTGCACCGGCTGTTGCCTATACTCGCAGTTGTTCTTCTGGGATCAGGGTTTGGCAGGGCTGACGAACAGCTTGCTGTGGCCGACCCACAAGTTGATGTCACCCCGGACGCCGTGTCATCGGCGGATACTGGTGATGTCGCCTGGATGCTCACGGCAAGTGCATTCGTTCTGCTGATGACCTGCCCTGGACTGGCATTGTTTTACGGTGGACTGGTTCGCAAGAAAAACATTCTGGGCGTCATGATGCAGTGCGTGTTCCTGATGGGAATGATGTCTGTGTTTTGGGGGGTCATCGGATATAGCTGGGCGTTCGGCGGGGATGGTCGCTGGTGCGGCGGACTGAAGCATGTCTTTTTGAACGGAATCATGCCTGCCGCAGGACGTAGTCCGGATGCTGCGGCGACGGACATGATTTTTATGGTTTTCCAGGGGATGTTCTTCATCATCACGCCGGCACTGATTTGCGGAGCGTTCGCTGAACGCATGAAGTTTGCGACGATGTGCGCATTTTCCCTGCTGTGGGGAACAATTGTGTATTGCCCGCTGGCGCACTGGGTCTGGCATTCCAACGGCTGGCTGTTTGACGGCAATGCGGCGAATCAGTTTCGAGCGATTGATTTTGCCGGTGGCACAGTCGTCCATATCAGTTCCGGCGTTTCCGCTCTGATCTGCGCGTTGATGATCGGCAAGCGACGCGGTTTTGGATCGGA
>JBBQSE010000505.1:0-6218 GCA_038214195.1 Planctomycetales bacterium | reverse complement strand
ACCAAACCACCACAAAACACCCTAACCCCAACCGCCCGCGAGCCAACCACTACCCGCGGATGGGCAGACGTAACTTGTTTGCCTCGCTGGCGCTTCGGGTTAATATCAGGACAGTTTGCGCAACTTCAAAAAGCGTGAGCGAGGGATTGTACCTAACTCGTTCTCTCGCTTACGCATCGGGTTACTATTTTGAAAAAAGGGCGCGCTGGCAAACTCGTCAACTTCATCCACCGGAACACTTCCATGCTTCGTTTATCCGCTGTTGTATCCTTGCTCTATACGCTTTGTATGCCGTATCTCTCGGCCGGAGAACCCCTGGTGTGCATTCGAGACATCACACAGGTTGCCGGTGAGCATCCCAATCAGATCACCGGCATGGGGCTGGTCTTTGGCCTTGCCGGAACTGGTGGAAACAGCCAAACCACAAAACAGTTCGCGTTGAATCTCATGCAAAAGATGGGCAACCGCGCCGATCCAGGGCTGCGAGAAAACATCCAGCGATCGCAGGAGAAGACGGACAATATGTCGGTGGTCTACGTCAACGCGACACTCCCGCCCCATGCGAAGAGCGGTCAGAGAATCGATGTCATTGTCTCGACATTCGACAATGCCAAAAGTTTGACTGGCGGCATCCTTGTGTCCACCGAATTGTACGGGACCGATGGTGAAGTGTATGCGATTGCAGCCGGTCCGGTTTCTCTCAATGGGGGCGACTTCTCAGGCAACGCGGCCAGCGTCACCAAAAATCATCCGACTACCGGTCGGATTGCAATGGGCGCAACAATCGAAGCCGAGGTACCGTGTACGATCTTCAAAGACGATGTGTTCGAATTGCTGCTAAGGTCGCCGAATTATCTGACAGCGATGAACATCGCCAGCGCCGTCAATCTCTACAGTCCGGATTCCGCGATCGTCCGTGACCCGGCAACGATTGCCGTGCGCCTGCCTCCGTCTGCGATTGGAGATCAATTCCGATTTGTCGCCGAGTGTCAGGAACTGAAGGTTACGCCTGGCTCTGTCGCCCGAGTGGTCATCAATGAACGTACCGGCACGATTATCATTGGCAGCAATGTCAAGCTGTCGCAGGTGGCGATCACTCACGGCAATCTGATCGTCAGCACGGTCGAAACACCGGAAGTTTCTCAGCCCGCTCCGTTCAGTCAGGGAGAGACAAAAGTTGTTCCGCGCACCTCCGTGGATGTTACGGAACAGGGCGCGGTGATCAACGTGATCGAACAAAATGTAACCGTTGGCGATTTGGCCGCCTCATTGAACGCACTTGGCGTCAGTCCGCGAGATCTGAGTTCGATCTTCCAGATGCTCAAGGAGTCCGGTGCGTTGCATGCGGAACTGGAATTAAAATAGCGGCGTTCAACAGCTGTCAATGGAGCCTGGCTTTATGTTCATCAGCACAAACCCGAATGCGGAGTCCGCGACTGCGGCAACAGAATCGTCAATCAACACTCAAAACGGCGCGGCGGCAACTGATCCTGCGAAATCCGCGCGAGTTGAGAAAGCTATCAGGGATTTTGAAGGTCTCTTTATGTCGATGATGATCAAGGAACTGCGTCAGACAAGTTCCGGAGACGGGTTATTCCCCGGTGATGCCAGTGATACATATGGCGGCATGTTCGACATGATGCTGGGCAACCAGCTGGCGGCGGGGAAAGGACTCGGACTGGAGTCGTTGTTTCGCTCGTCCTCGGCGATCAGCCAGGTTGAAGACCAGTTGAAGTCCGGCAAATCGCTGATCAATCGTGAACAGGCACTTCAAGGATATCAGAATGCACAACTCCAGCTCGACGCCACGTCAATTCCTTGAGCCAGAGCAATTGCACGATCTGCTGCGACATGTTGACGCGGAAGAAATCTCACTCCGAAATACATTACGGCTGCTTCAGGCTATTCCCTCATCGGCCCAATCGTCCGTCGATGCGGAGCAGAGGACTCTTCGGACGCAGATTGAGCAGTCCATGCAACACGCGGCTTTCCTTGCGAAAAATCGGATGCGAGTGTTGACGAACCTGGCGCAGCACTTGTCGATGCGGCCTCAGGAGGTTTCGTTCTCCGCGTTGTTGCCGTATGCGTCTCCTGCCGCAGTTCAGTTGCTGATTCCCGCGCGGCGCAGGCTGCTGTCGCTGGTGTGTCAGGTGAGCGCGCTGGCACAGTCTGTGTCCTGGGTGATCCATGAAACTCAGCGGATCTCATTGAGTCTCTTTGACACATTGCCGGGGGCTGCGAATTCAGACCGATATAACGGCAACGGCCAGAAACAGCTAAATCCGGCGTTGTTTCGCTTTGAAACCCGATCATGACAAGGTTCGTTGATGAAGGCATTTGATATTGGTTTGTCCGCACTCCGCGCGCAGCAGTTGACGCTGTCCGTGCTGGGCAACAATCTGGCAAACGCGTCAACGCCCGGCTACCATCGCCAGCAGGTGGACCTGGCGACGCGTTCGCCACTGCGCGATGACACATTCAGCATCGGCACGGGCGTCGATGTCACAAATATTCGACGCCTGACGAATGACGCAGTGGAGACGGCTCTGATTCGGAATTCTTCAGAAGCTGGCTTCAGTCAGCAGACCAGGGACATTGCCGCGCAGATCGAGTCCCTGCTGACGCCTGGCGAGGCTTCGATTCACGCGTCACTCTCAAAATTCTTCAATAGTCTGGAGAAAGTTGCGAACGCTCCGCAGGACAGCACAGCTCGCAGTGAATTTCTTTCCTCAGCATCGGCGTTGATGAAGGGGTTTAGTTCGCTGGACCAGGGACTGACTTCGCTCGGCAAAGACGTTCGGCTGAGTCTCGACGGCGCGGTCAAAGACGTGAATCAGAAGATTGGCGACGTCGCGCAGCTTAATTCCAAAATCCTGCAGGCGCGAAACCAGGGAACTGAACCAAACGACCTCCTTGACCGCCGCGATCAACTGGTGAGTCAGCTGTCCGAGTACTTTGAAGTCGACTCCATCACTCTGCCGGACGGACGCGAGCAAATTCGAATCGCGGGCGGAGCAGCGGTCTTTGGCACAGAACCTGTCACGCTGCGTGTTCAGGACTTCAAGAACGGCTCGGTGGGAATTGCCGTGGCGAATTCATCAACGGCGATCCCGCTCAACTCTGGCCGAATCGCGGCGATGACCACTGCGCTAAATGAAACGATCCCGGAGTTCAAGTCGCGGCTCAGCGACCTGGCCCGCGAGATCGTGCGGACTGTTGATCAGCAGCATGCACAGGGGATGACTGACAAGGGACCGTATTCGTCGCTGCTGGGAAACCGACGAGTGACCGATGTTGCCGTCCCGCTGGCTCGCAGCAATCCAAATTTTCCGATAGCGGCCGGAAGTCTATACATAACTGTGACAGATGCCACGGGCACGCGTCGCACGGAAGAAGTGCAGATCGATCCGAATACCGATTCTCTGCAGGACGTGGCCACCAGACTGAGCTCCATTTCCGGAGTTTTTGCCAACGCAGATGCCGCCAGCGGGACGCTGTCGATCGCGGGGCAGGGATCAAATTTAATCGACTTCGCCGGACAGCCGGATAAGACAGGGATCTTGTCGGCACTTGGGATCAATTCGCTTTTTGAAGGCTCGAGCCCCGGCACTTTCAAGGTTCGTGACGAGATTCTGCGGAACCCTGGACTCCTCGCGACGTCAGCGACCGGATTACCTGGTGACGGAAAGAACCTGGCGGCCATTGCCAACTTGCGAGATCTCCGTGGCAATGCGTTCTCGGGTCGCACCTTCACTGAAGAGATGGCAGATGTTACCGCCGAATCCGGGTTGCTCGTCCAGACATCCGACAGTCAGAACACGCAGCTGCAGGCATTTCGACAGCGTCTGGAAGCAGATCGGGACTCAGTTTCAGGTGTCGATATTAATGAAGAAATGCTGAAAATGATGCAGTCGCAGCGTGCCTACCAGGCGGCGGCGCGATACATCACGACGACTGACCAGATGTTGACAGAATTATTTCAAATGGCTCGATAAATAACCCATGATCAATCGCGTCACCCAAAACCAAATTTCCCGTCTGGCCAATGCGCAACTGGCAAAGCAGACATCCGAACTGTCCAAACGACAGCAGGAGATCAGCACCGGACTGCGTATTCAGCGGCCGTCGGATGACCCGGCAGCGATGCGTCGGAGCCTGGTTCAAAAGGATCGGCTGGATCGCCTTGATTCGCACCTGTCGTCGATTCAGTTTGCCCAATCTCGCCTATCGCAGTCAGAAGTGCAGTTGCAGGACGCAAACACGCTGCTCGTCCGCGCGCGTGGCATTGCGCTGCAGGCACCACAGGCGACAGACGAAACTGAAGTCAGAGCCCTCGCGAATGAACTCGACGGAATTCTTAGTCAACTGACGAATGTCGCGAATGCGAAGGACGAAAACGGTTACCTCTTCAGCGGTACCGCCAGTCAGACTCAACCATTTCCGGCTGGAGCAACTCGCAATGGTCAGTCGAGCTATGCAGGCTCACAGGCTGGCAACGAACTGCTGATCACAGGAGATACTTCCCGCGACACAGTACTGTCCGGAAATCGGATCTTTCAGCCGATGGCCCGCGAATCGACGATCCTGATCGGCAAAACGGGTGCCAGAACCGGCACTGGCACTGATACTGCCACGGGAACTCGGGATCTCCTGATCACACACGTCGCGACCAGTTATGCGGGAGCATCGGGAGTGTCCGCTGGCACAAATTCAGCAACTGGGGACACGATCATCGGTGCCTTGGGAACTCACCGCCTGCAGATCAACGACACCAGCGGCACCGGCGCGGCCGGAACGTTGTCGCTTAACGGCGGACCGCCGGTCAACTTCACCAACGCGGACACCAACCTTCTGGTGCGGGGATCCGGCGGCGAACAGATCTACATCGACACGTCAGCCATCACAGCCGGATTCAATGGCTCCGTGGACATTGAAGCGACGGGAGCGATGTCCATCGACGGCGGATTGACAACAGTCCCGATGACCTTCGCGGCCAACGAGATCGTCACGGATTCGCGGGATGGCACGATTGTCAATGTGGATTCGACAGTCATCGCGCGGAGCGGAACTGATCAGATGGAATTTCCCGGCACAGTTGATGTCTTCAACGCCGTCCGGGCTCTTCGTGACGACTTACTGAACACCCGCAACCTGTCATCCACCGACCGCAATGCCGCCCTGAGCCGACGTCTGGCAGATATCGATCGTGTCCAGAATCATCTCCTGGATACGATTGGAGTTCAGTCGGTGAGTCGACAACAGATCGACGGCTTGCAGAGTCGAACGGAAGAATTGCAGCTTGCAGGGAATCAACAATACAGCGACACCGTCTCGGCAGACATTTTTGAATCCGTAACGCGACTGCAGGAATTAACGAATCTGCAGCAATTCACCATGTCGGCGGTGGGCAAGCTATTGACGCCGAACTTACTCAACTACATCCAGTAAATGTGAACAGACAGATTATGGAACAGCGGAGATCCGGCCATGGCGTCCTCAAATGAAGTATCCGGCACCATCTTTCGAAAGCCACAGCCGAAGAAAATATTGCGCAGCGAACTCAAGCAGCTGATCGAAATGCTGCATGTCCTGGATTCCAGCCTGATCAAGTTCGGGGAGAAAGTATCGCAGCATCCGGCGGTCCTGAAGCAGATTCTGCGAGCCGCCAATTCATCGCTGACCGGCAGCGCCGTGGAAATCACCGAGCCGGGTCACGCAGCCCTGTTTCTGGGAGCTCGCCGGGTCATCTTCCTCCTGAACACGCTGCCGCCCGAGATTATTGAAGAGGATCTCGAAGACGGCGAAGAAAGCAGGTGACAAAAGCACCATTCGTGCCGTCTGAATCCGGACAGCGGACAAATCGCAGTAACTGGCTGGAGGCGAACCCCGAATCCGCGAGCGTGGTGCCATCGGTATAAAGTGTCTGCTGATTGCCAGTGTCACTGTTCGACGCGGTGAGCGTTTTGACGTCATCGTCAGCGGTATAATCCGTCCATGTTGTGCGATTCTGGTCGGCGGCTGTTTCGCCCAAGACGCAGTTTTCGATCTGTGTGACCTGACGTCCGGCGACGTCATACTGGGCGGATTCGCGAACTGTCGGGAATTCGTGTGATTGGAATGATCTAGTCGAAGATCCCTGAATCGCTGTAAAAAGGCGATAGCAACAAAGCTTTTTCAGGGAGCGATTCAGGGATGAACGCAGAATATCAGCGGCTGGA
>JBBQSE010000504.1:0-6231 GCA_038214195.1 Planctomycetales bacterium | reverse complement strand
ACACCGAGATCTACTCACATCGGTTCACTCTTTGCCTTCCAGACGCTCTTCCGTTTTGAATACAGCCTGCTGGGTTTGCCGGTGCCGCTGGCTGAGGCGCTGCTGGCCGGTTACAAGGCGTTCCTATGCTCAAGTCAGTTTCTCTACCTGCACGACCCGTCGTCGCCACTGGCAGGACGGGCAGTCACCGCCGTCAGTGAACACAGTGATGGCGGCGACCAGCCGTCCGGCGGTGACGATCACTATGCCATCGCCTCGCGGTTGTCCCACTTCCTTGCGAACACTCGTCCGGATTCAGTGCTGAGAGAACTGGCGGCATCCGGAAAACTGCGTGACGCCGAGACTCTGCGCGGCGAAACTGACCGACTGATTGCCAGTCCTGGCTTTGACCGATTCGTTGAGAACTTTACAAACTACTGGCTCAACCTGCGGTACATCCGTCGCGATGAACCGAACATCCGACTGTATCCCGAGTATCGCTTCGACGACTACCTGATTGAGTCGATGGAACGCGAGACGCGAACGTTCTTCGCCGCGATGATTCGCGAAAATTTGCCATCGAGTGTGCTGGTCGATGCGGACTTTGTCTACGTGAACGATCGCCTTGCCCGACATTACGGATTGGAACCAGTCTCCGGTTCGAAACTTTGCAAAGTTATGCTGCCGAAGGCGAGCCCATATGGCGGCCTGTTGACGCAGGCGGCGATTCTTAAGGTGACCAGTAACGGGGCCTCGACGTCACCTGTCATTCGCGGAGCATGGATCATGGAGCGCCTGATCGGTCAGCCGCCGCCGCCACCTCCAGCCAGCGTGCCTGCTGTCGAGCCGGACATTCGTGGTGCAAAGACGATTCGCGAGTTACTGGCTCTGCACACCAGGTCTGAGACTTGTGCATCCTGTCATGCGAGGTTCGATCCGGTCGGTCTGGCGCTCGAGAACTTCGATATTCTTGGCGGCTGGAGAACACGGTACAGAGGTGTCGAGTACGGAGATCGCATTACCGGCATCGACCGTGCCGGTCATGACTTTGCTTACACGCTGGCCGAACCAGTCGATGCCAGCGGTCAGCTGCTGGACGGTCGCAGCTTTCGCGACATCCACGAACTGAAGGCTATTCTCGCAGACGATCCCCGCCAACTGGCCCGCAATCTCCTGCATCAGTTCACACTCTATGCAACCGGAACGCCCGTTCGATTTGCGGATCGCGCAGAAATCGAGTCGATCCTCGATGCCTGTTCCGCCGGGCAGTACCGCGTTTGCGATCTCCTCTATGCACTTGTGCAGAGCAGGATTTTTCTGGGAGGGGGAGATGGGGAGACAGTCGGACAATCAGATTGAGAGAGAGGGGGGATTGAGGAATGGGAAAAGAAGAAGTTGAGAAGACGAGAAAAGCAAAAGTCGTGCGTCACACGGACCTGGACGTTTATCAGCGTCAATATGCAAAACAACCCCCAACAATGGTCCATCACGAAACGCTAACTGCCTGTTCCCATGTCAGGGCATCTCCCCATCCGATTGTCCCCCCATCTCCCCCTCTGATTGTCTTACAATGAACGTCTCCCGCAAACTCCCGCGCCGTGCCTTCCTCCGCAGTCTCGGCGTTACTCTTGCGCTACCATGGTTGGAAAGTGTGACATCCGCAATGGACGCTGCAGCGCAACCTCCACGGAGGATGCTGCTCATCTCGAACAACCTCGGTGTGTTGCCAAAACCATTTTTCCCCGAGGCGACGGGGCCGGATTACGAATTCTCGCCGTACCTCACAGAATTGGCTCAATTTCGCAATGACTTCACTGTCCTGAGCGGTTTGTCGCATCCCGATGTCGCTGGTGGTCACAGTACGGAAAACTGTTTTCTCACAGCGGCTCGCGGTCCCACCAGGAGCGGCTTCCGAAACACAATCTCACTTGACCAGTTCGCAGCCGAGCGACTCGGGCCGGTGACGCGATTTCCGACGCTGAATCTGGGCGTGAACATTGACAAAGCCAATCGTAGTCTTGCCTGGACGCGCGATGGCGTGTTGCTTCCGGCCGAAGACAGTGCCCCTGCTTTATTTCAGAAGATGTTCGTGCAGGGGGACCGAGTTGCCGTGCAGCAGCAACTCCACAGGCTTGAGGAACGCGGCAGTATCCTGGACACACTGCTCGACGATGCGCAGCACTTTCGCCGCCATCTGGGACGGGATGATCAGTCACGGCTGGATCAATACCTGACGTCGGTTCGCGAGATTGAAGAACGTCTGCACGCGGCACGCCAATGGGAAATGCGTCCGAAACCAACGACCATTCAATTGCCTCCGGAAGATATTCGCGATCCAAAACAGTTCCTTGAGAAATTCGAGCTGATGCTTTCGATGGCCCGGCTGGCCCTGGAGTCGGATTCCACTCGCATTGTGACGCTTATGGTCGATGCCTTCGCGACACCTGTGTTCAGACTGCATCCGGACCAAAACACAACAGACGGTTACCACAACCTGAGTCATCACGGCCAGGCCGAAGATAAAGTCGAGCAACTGCAGGATGCTGACCGCCAGCAAATGGCTCTGCTGCGAAAACTCATGGAACAGCTAGCCTCGACGCACGAGGGCGATGACCGTCTGCTTGACCGGACCATGATCCTCTTTGGCAGTAACATGGGCGACGCCAACACGCATGACAACACCAACCTCCCCATCCTTCTCGCTGGCGGCGGCTTAAAACATGGCCAGCACCTTGCCTTCAATCACGACGACAACAAGCCACTGTGCAACCTTTTCGTAACGATGCTGCAGCAACTGGGGACAGAAACCGCCGCCTTCGGCTCAAGCACTGGTTCTTTAAACGAGATTCAACGATGAGTCATCCAATTCTGCTCTCCCGCACTCTCCTGATTGTTCTGTTGCTGGTGACCTTACCGGTGCCGCTTCGCGCCGAGTCTGCGATTCGTGACGAGGCCGACGTGATCGTTTATGGTTCAACACCCGGTGGCTTCTGTGCGGCGATCGCGGCGGCCCGTGAAGGGGCCTCCGTGATCCTGCTGGAACCGAGCGGGCACGTGGGCGGCTTGAACACCGGCGGCCTGAGCTTCAGTGATTCCAACCAGACCGTCCGCAAAACGGTGATGGGTCTGTTCGATGAGTGGTACACGCGGATCGAGAAAGATTATGAATCACGCGGCATTCAGTTGCCATACAAGGTCAGCGTCAAAAACCAGGCCCACTGGACCAGCGAGCCGCATGTTGCTGCACGAGTGACCCGCCAAATGTTGGATGAAGCTAACGTCAAGGTTTTGACCGAATGCCGACTTAAGAACGTAACGAAAGAGGGTGCGAGGATAACTGCCATCGTCACCAACGACCACACGTTCGCCGCCAAAGTTTTCATCGACGCGACCTATGAAGGCGATCTCATGGCTGCGGCCGGCGTCAGTTGGACGATTGGCCGTGAAGGCCGAGCGGACTACGACGAGTCACTCGCTGGCAAACGTTACCCAAAGGCAAAAATGGACATCAATGGATTTGATGCCGATGGCAACCCATTGCCGTTGATCACCACCACAGATGCTGGCCCCGAGGAAGCAGGCGATTCCAGCGTCATGGTCTACAGCTTTCGACTTTGCCTGACCGAGGATCCCAAAAATCGCGTGCCGTTTCCAGCGCCCACGAACTACGACCCAGCCCGCTTTGAAATCATGCGCCGCTACGCGCAGGCGGGCGGGAAACTCGGATGGGATCTCTATCCGCTTCCGGGCTGGAAATTCGATGGCAATAACTCCATTGGCGGACAATTTTCCCTCGGCCTGGTTGGAGCCTGCAACGGCTGGAGCCAAGCCAACGAAGCTGATCGAGCGGCCATTTGGGAAGCCCACAAACAATACACGCTGGAGTTCTATCAGTTTCTTACGACAGATCCGGCAGTGCCCGAGGCAACTCGCAGCAAGTATGCGAAGCTCGGGTTGTGCAGGGATGAATTTGCTGAACACGGGCACTTTTCGCCTGCACTCTATGTCCGCGAAGGCAGACGCATGCGGGGCATGTATGTGCTCAGCCAGAAAGATATTCTGGAGACCCCGGAGAAAGACGACCCCATTGTGGTTTCTTCTTTTCCGATCGATTCACACGACTGCCAGCGTATCGCGTTGAAGGACGGTGGCGTTGTCAACGAAGGCACTATCTTTCCCGTGAGGTTGAAGGGCCGAGGGCATGGCTATCCCTATCACATTCCTTATCGCTCCATCCTTCCAATGCCCGAAGAGTGTTCCAACCTGCTCGTCCCCGTTGCACTGTCCTGCACTCATGTGGGAATTTCCTCCATCCGTGTGGAGCCAACCTGGATGATACTCGGCCAGAGCGCCGGAGTCGCTGCCGCGCTGGCCGCGAAAAGCGACCTCAGTGTGCAGCAACTGCCCTATCCGCAACTGCGAGAGCTTTTACTGGCACAAGGTCAGGTACTTACACTTCCCAATCCTGACGACCTTCAGCCAGTCGAGGACGCCGTTGTCTCGATTGATTCGAAATCCCTCCCCGGCATCGTGCTCGACGACACCAGCGCCCTGCTCGGTGGCGATTGGGTCCATTCAACCAACTTCAAACCGCACATCGGCACCGGTTATGTGCATGATGACAGAAAAGGTGATGGCACCGCCACTGCCACCTTCCGATTCAAAGCGCCGAATGGCGGACGGTACGAACTGCTCATGGCCTATTCGGCCCATGAGACCCGCGCCACCAACGTTTCCATAACGATCACCAGCGGCTCTCACATGGCGAAACTTACGGTTGACCAAACCAAACCACTGCCGGACGGTCAGCACTTTCGTCCCCTTGGCGAGATTGAGCTTTCAGCTGATGTTGAAACTGTGATTACAATGACCAATCAGGATACAGATGGATTTGTTATTCTTGACGCTTTGCAGCTCCTGCCCGTGAAATGAAATTTGCCCGTGCCGACCGTGACGAACAGAAACGGCAACGACTTCCCGAAACGATCGATCATGAAACACTACCTCGTTGGACAGTGCCACTTTTTTCGAATTAGTAGCCCGAAGCGTAAGCGAGGGAACGAGTTAGGAACAATCCCTCGCTTACGCTTCGGGCTACAAAGACGCTGGGTTTTCGCCAAGAGTGGCGCTGTCCAATTAGGACGCCTCGCCGCCCTGGTGCTCGTTCCTCTGACCGCGATCCACGCTGCTGAGCGATTGGACTTCGTGCGGGATGTCCGACCGATCTTTGAGCAGCACTGTTACGAATGTCACAGTGGAACGGAACAGGAGTCCGGCCTTCGCCTGGATGTGAAGGACGCCGCGCTGAAAGGTGGCGATAATCATGGTCCGGATATTGTGCCGGGAATGGCGAACAAAAGTCCCCTCATTCGGTTTGTCTCGGCCGACGATGATTCGATGATGCCGCCCGACGAGAAACTTTCTGACAGCGAAATCGAGATTCTGACGCGGTGGGTCAACGAAGGTGCCAACTGGCCGGATGGTGTCGATCGAGTTCAGATCAAAAACAAACGTGACCATTGGAGTTTTAAGCCACTCGACGTGGCTGCAGGCACACCGTCAATCGATGACTTCATTGCCATGAAGCTCAGCGAGCACGAACTGGAGATGAGTCCTGAAGCGGAGCCCGTGACATGGTTGCGACGAGTGACGTTTGATTTGACCGGCCTTCCTCCCACGCCCGATGAGGTTCACGATTTCCAGCGGCAACTGGCGAGTCGTCCTGGACGTCTGCCCCAGACTGATGCTGACCGCAGCGATAGCAAGCCCGTGCCGCAGAATCTCGCTGCCTACACCTCCGTCGTTGACCGGCTCCTGGGCAGTGAGCGTTACGGTGAACACTGGGCGCAACATTGGCTCGACGTGGTACGTTATGCCGACACGCATGGTTTTGAAGTCAACACGGAGCGACCTAACGCCTGGCCCTACCGCGACTATGTGATTCGTGCCTTCAACAAAGACACGCCGTACGATCGCTTCATCAAAGAACAGATTGTGGGCGATGCCCTTGGCGAGGACACTGCGACGGGGTTCCTGATTACGGCGTCGGTCCTGTTGCCAGGGCAGATCGGAAAAGACGCTCCGTCGATCCGACTCGCCCGGCAGGATTCGCTCGATGAGATCGTCAACAATATCGGTCAGACGTTTCTCGGACTCAGCATCGGCTGTGCCCGCTGCCACGACCACAAATTCGACCCGATCACCGCAAAGGATTACTACGCGGCTCAGGCATTTGTCGCGGGAGTGGAATAT